>CAYUDZ010000056.1:5908-15558 GCA_964443575.1 uncultured Chthoniobacteraceae bacterium
GCGGCTACCACATCGGCCAAGGCGTACGACTGTAGCCCCGGCATCGCGCTGCGAGCCACCACCAGGGTGTCCACCCAGGGGCCAAACCCGTGCCCCGGAAATGCGCGCAGGAAGCGTTGTTCGGTGCCCCGCCCATGGGCTACCATGACCCTCCCGCGGAATACAGACTTTAGTCGTGGCCATAATTCGAGTAAAGTTGGTGCTCCTTTCAGATCGCTGCTGGTAATGCCATGCGTCTTTTGTGCGGCCCAAGTAATCTGGCGCTCGGTACGCAGATACTCGCGTCCAAAATCGTCGGCCTCGATACCCCCGCCACTCATCAGCGCCCAACCTACTTGCACCGGCACGTCGGTTGCCCCACGTAGCGCGCCAGCTGACTCAAAATCGAGTGCAGCAAATTCACACTCGACGGCTGCCGCAGCTGGGGGGGGCAGAGGCATCAGTCAGCCGATACCGTCTGCGGCAGCACCGTCAGAATTTCAGCCTCATCGTTCGTGATCAGCACGGTGTGCTCAAAATGAGCCGAACGACTGCGATCAGCCGTGACCACCGTCCAGCCGTCATCAAGCACACGGATATCAGCACGCCCGATCGTTACCATCGGTTCGATGGCGATCACCATGCCCGGCTTGAGTTTGGGGCCGCTGTGCGGTCGTCCGTAGTTCGGCACTTGCGGTTCCTCATGTAGTTTGCGCCCTAGTCCATGACCGACAAATTCTTTCACTATCCCAAATCCTTCGGCAGCAATGACTTTCTCGATCGCTGCGCTGATATCGCCAACCCGCTTACCGGGACGCGCCATGGAAATACCGACATCCAGCGCTTCCTGCGTTGTGTCCAACAACTGTTGCTGGCGCGAGTCGATGTTACCAACCGGTATCGTCGTCGCCGTGTCGCCATACCACCCATCGATAATAATCCCCATATCGATCTTGACCAAGTCGCCGTAGACAATCTTTCGCGCCCCACCAATGCCATGAACAATTTCTTCGTTGACCGAAATACAGACGTTCCCCGGAAATCCATGATAGCCAAGAAAAGCGCTGGTGCCGCCTGCTTGTTGGATTAACTCGCCTGCCAATTTATCAATTTCCCCGGTTGTCACTCCGGGCTGAACTTGCTCCCGCAAAGTGTCCAGTGCCGCGCGCGTACGCTGGCAACTAGTGCGCATCTTTTCTATCTGGCGTGCCGATTTAATTGGAATCATGATTCTGAATCAAACATAGTGGATAACTTGGCCTGCAAAAGCAACCCGCCACTAAGACGAATTATTTTTCACAGCTACCCGCTATTAGCACCCGTATGATTAGCCTGCAAAGAACATCCAAGTACATTGGCGAGGTTCGTGAATTCTTTAGCGAAACCGGCGCACTCTCGGCTGCCAGTAAGTTTGAATACCGTCCGCACCAGCAGGAGTTGGCTGCCAGGATCGCAGACGCCCTGGAGAACCGTCACTCACTGGTCGCTGAGGCCGGAACCGGGGTTGGCAAATCGTTGGCCTATCTGGTACCGGCTATCCTGCATGCCCACCAGGAACGACGTAAAGCACTGATCTCGACTCATACGATCAATTTGCAGGAACAACTGATCTATAAGGATATCCCGCTGCTGCAGAAGATGCTGCCATTTGAATTCAAGGCGCTGCTCTTCAAGGGGCGTGGAAATTACCTGTGCCCGAAAAGACTGAGCCGCGCCCGCAGTAATTCCGGCGACCTCTTTACCTCAACAGAAAGCGCCGAACTCGACCGCATCCACGCCTGGGCGCAGGAGACTCCCGACGGTGACCGCAGCAGTATGGAAATTGAGCCCAACCCGATGGTTTGGGCCCAGGTGTGCAGCGAACCCCACATTTGCACCAACCGCTCATGCCCCCCCGGATCCGGCTGCTTTTACCAGGAACTGCGCCGTAAATTGGAAAGTTCCGATGTCATTGTACTCAACCATACCCTGTTCTTCATCCTGCTGGCAGGCAGCGAAGCAGTCGCTGACCCGGAGGCGCCGGGCATCATTTTCCCCAATGACTTTGTCATTTTGGATGAGGCACATACAATCGAACAGGTAGCCGCACGCCACCTCGGGGCCGGAGTCTCACAGTTCGATCTGAAATTTCAATTAAGTCGCCTGGCAAATCCCAAGTCGGGTAAAGGCCTACTGGCCAAGGCCAAGGCCGCGTCAGCCGCCGCATCCGTCCCAGCCACACTCAAAGCAGTTGACGAATTTTTTGCTGCAGTCGAAAGATCGAGTAAGTTTGACAAAAGTAGCGAATTTCGCATCCGTCGCCCCGGCTTTGTCGAGGATACCCTGAGCAACCATCTCGCCAGCCTGCAAGCTGAAGTCACCGAAGCCGTGGCAGCCGTCGATGAGGATGACAGCTTGCGCGCGGAACTGCGCGAGATTGCCGGACGCCTGACAGAAGCACGGGAGAACCTCGGGCTGGTTCTCGACCAACCCGAGGATAATATGGTTTACTGGGCAGAGCAGACCGGACGTAGCGGGAAATCACTGGCCTTGAATGCCGCACCGATCGACTTGGCTCCAATTTTCCGGCGGCTGCTGTTTCGGGATGACCAATCGGCGATCATGACCAGTGCCACACTCGGCACCGGCGACAGTGAACTGACCTACTTCCGCAACCGTGTGGGCGCCGACCAAGTCGAGGCGGCACTGATCGGCAGCCCGTTCGATTACCAGCGTCAGGTAACCCTGCACCTGGTACGTAAAATGCCCGACCCGCGCAACGACGAATACCAGCAGGCACTGGCCGAATGGATCCTTCACTTTATCAAGGAATCACAGGCTCGTGCCTTTGTCCTCTTCACCAGCTACCGCTTAATGCATGCGGTCGCAGCCGAGCTGGAGCCGGATATCGAAGCTGCCGGATTCAAGTCATTCGTTCAGGGACGCGGGATCCCGCGCAGTCAGTTAGTCGCAGCCTTTCGTGATAGCGGTTGTGGCGTGTTGTTCGGAACCGATAGTTTTTGGGGCGGGGTTGACGTCCCCGGTGAGGCCCTCTCCAGCGTGATCATTACCCGCCTGCCCTTCGCTGTCCCCGACACTCCGCTGGTCGAAGCCCGCCTCGAACAAATTAAACAGCAGGGCGGCGATCCCTTTCGCCAATACTCACTGCCCGAGGCAATCCTCAAATTCCGCCAGGGCTTCGGCCGCCTGATCCGCTCACACTCCGACTCCGGTACTGTTATCGTGCTCGATAACCGCATCCTCGGCAAATCTTACGGACGCGCCTTCATCAGCTCCCTGCCAGAATGCGAAACGGTAATCCACTAATACAATAAATCAATATAAGGGACAGACAATTTTATAAATATTTGCTTGCTTAGCCTCTTTAAGCTGCTAGTTACTTATTTGATGCGAACGAGGCGACTAAAGCCGATCTATGATTCGGAGAATCCTGACGGGATGGATCGTGGATACATTCACTGTGTCTCACGGACGGTAGGAGGGGAGTTTATGTTTGGTGAGCGCGAAAAGTGCAAATTTGTTTCCTTGATGCGGCTCTATGAGCGAGTGTGCTGTGTCCGGGTAGTGACTTACTGCGTGATGTCGAATCATTTCCATATTCTGCTGGAGGTGCCTAAGCGCCCTGATGAGTTACCTGATGAGCAGTGGCTGGTGCGCCATGTGCATAGCAGTTATGGGTCAGGTCGTGCTTACGTGCTACGCTCTGAGATTGAGCAGCTGCGCAAGATGGGTGGCGAGGTAATGATTCAAGGAATTTTATCGGGTTATTTCAAGCGGATGTGGGATGTCAGTGAGTTCATGAAGACGCTCAAACAACGCTTCACCCAGTGGTATAATAAGGTGCATAAGCGCAGTGGTACGATTTGGGAGTCAAGGTTCCGCAGTGTGCTAGTCGAGGGCAACAGCCCAGCGCTGCTGGCAACAGCAGCTTATATCGACTTGAATCCGATCCGGGCAGGACTGGTGGAGGACCCTGCAGACTATGCATGGTGCGGGTATGGTGAGGCGGTGGTCGGGCGTCGTGCTGCTAAAAAAGGCTTAGAGGTAGTGGGTAATATATTGAGCAACTACGCGTTACCTGTGAAGGCAAATAGTCTACTTGAGCAGTATCGCTGTGTACTATTCGAGCGAGGAAAAGCGCATCCCGACGGTGTCGATGGTGCCAGCAAGAAATCGAAAGGCTTCAGTGCGCAGCAAGTGATCGCAGAGAGGAAAAAGGGTGGAAAATTACCCGATATGGCTTTTCTGGTCAAAAGGGTTCGATACTTTACCCGTGGTGGGATCATCGGCAGCAGGGAATTTGTTAGCCAAGTTTACGAGCAGATCCGCGAGCAGCATCAGTGGCAGCAAAGGGAAGTCGAGCACATCGCTCGTAAGATGCTGTTTGGTGACCACATGCGAGGGCGCGAACTGTATGCATTACGGAGTGTGCCCTAATACTCTGCTGACTTAAAGATGCTGCCCACACCAAAATTCGATCTTTAAGCTCATGGTTATATAATGGGTCTTCCCCTCTAATTACTCCATGATAATATTTTGCAACGATTGACCGGGGAGCTAATCTGTCCGCCGCTTATCCGAGTGACGCTTTTTCAGTGATTGCACTAGACAAAATTCATGGCGCGCAAGAAATCCAGAGTAAAAGGTAAGGGTTCCTGTAGCAGCACGCTCCTCAGCTTTACCTTCAAGATTCTTGTTCTGCTGCTACTGCTGCCCGTGCTCCAAGTTGGTTGCAGTAAATTGATTGACCCACCGTACACCCCAATGATGGGGCAACGCTGGCTTGAAGCTAAGCTGGACGATCGCGCGCCAGAACCCATCAGGCATGAATGGCTGGATCTTGAGGACGTCCCGGATAATTTCCTGCGGCTGGTACTGGTTGCAGAAGACGCCCGCTTCTTTAAGCATAATGGCTTCGATATGATTGAACTGGAAGCGGCTTGGAAAGAGTATGCCGAAGAGGGAAAGCCGTTGCGCGGGGCTTCAACAGTCACCATGCAATGCGCCCGCTCGGTCTATCTATGGCAAGGTCGATCTTACATCAGAAAAGCGCTCGAAGCATACTACACTGTACTGATGGAAAAGATGCTCGGCAAACGCCGGATCCTCGAATTGTATGTCAATCACATCGAAATGGGTGACGGCATCTACGGTCTACAAGCAGCAAGCCAAACCCACTTTCGACAACCGGCTTCGGAACTCAACCGGACGCAACTGGCCACCCTGGCATCCATGTTGCCAAATCCCAGAAACTGGGATCCTGCCAAGCCGGAGGGCGAATTACTTACGCGCCGCGAGCGCACGTTGCAGCGGGTGAAGCGCTTCGAATTGCCTGAATCATATTAAATCGGATCAATCACACTTGCGGGTTGGCACATAAAGTGCTATATCCGGCGGACACCGAAATTAGTGACCACGTGGTCAAAAAGAAACAGGGCCAGCGGATCGGTGCCGTCCGGCCCACAAGATAAGACTGAGAAATATGGCAAAATATAAAATGGAATATATCTGGTTGGACGGCTACGAGCCGGTCCCCAACCTCCGTGGCAAAACCAAGATCCTGGAATACGATAAGTTTCCCAAGCTTGAGGATGTACCGGAATGGGGTTTCGACGGCAGTTCAACCAAACAGGCTGAAGGACATGCATCTGACTGTATCCTGAAGCCGGTAGCAGTATACCCGGACAGCGCGCGCAACAATGGCGGACTGGTAATGTGTGAAGTGATGCTACCCGATGGCAATCCACACCCAACCAATACCCGCTCAACTATCATGGATGACCCTGGTGCCTGGTTTGGCTTTGAGCAGGAGTACTTCCTGTTCTCAAACGGTCGCCCACTGGGCTTTCCTGAAGGCGGCGGCTACCCTGACCCGCAGGGTAAGTACTACACTGGTGTCGGTCACAGTTTTGTTGGTGATATCGCCCGCAACATCGTTGAGGAACACCTCGAACTCTGCCTGAATGCCGGGATTAACCACGAAGGTATTAATGCTGAGGTAGCTAAAGGACAGTGGGAGTTTCAGGTCTTCGCCAAGGGGTCCAAATCTGCTGCAGACGATATGTGGGTAGCACGTTACCTGCTCATGCGCCTCTGCGAACGCTATAGCGTAGATGTCGAATGGCATTGTAAGCCGCTACATGGTGACTGGAACGGTTCTGGTATGCATACTAACTTCTCAACCGAGTACATGCGCGAAAAGGGCGGCAAGGAGTATTTCGAGAAGCTGATGGAAGCATTCGAGAAGTATGCTGATGAGCATATTGCGGTTTATGGCCCGGACAATCATATGCGCTTGACCGGTCTGCACGAGACCCAATCGATCGATAAGTTCAACTATGGCGTAGGCAACCGCGGGGCTTCCATTCGAATCCCACACGCATACGTCAATAACGGTTACAAAGGCTATCTTGAAGACCGTCGGCCAAATTCCCAAGGTGATCCCTACCAGATCGCCAGCCGAATTTTGCAGACCATCTCGACAGTACCGACTAGTTAACCGCTAATCAAGGCAATCAATCTGTTAGGATAAAGCGCCGCCCGGTCTGACCGGGCGGCGCTTTTTGTATAAAAAAAGACAGTTGTGGATAATTCTCGACACCTCTTTAACCGTTTTTCTTCCTTTCCTGTTTGCCAAAATAAAAAAAATTCCCTATACACATCCGCAGTATGCGCAAAGGCATCATATTAGCGGGCGGTGCAGGCACCCGTCTTCACCCGGTCACATTAGCTGTCAGCAAGCAACTCTTACCGGTCTATGACAAGCCGATGATCTACTATCCGCTTTCGACGCTCATGATGGCGGGGATCCGGGAGATACTGATCATATCTACGCCCCACGATTTACCGCGTTTTCAGGATTTGCTTGGCGATGGTTCAGCTTGGGGAATCGACCTACAATATGCCGAACAACCGCGGCCTGAGGGACTAGCCCAGGCTTTTTTGATCGGTGCCGATTTTCTGGATGGCAATACTGCGGCACTAATCCTGGGTGACAACTTATTTTACGGCCATAACCTGCAAGCGCTGATGACCAAGGCTAACGAACAGCAAAGTGGTGCCAGTGTATTTGCCTACCATGTCAAAAACCCTTCGGCCTACGGGGTGGTCGAATTCAACGACCAAGGGCGGGCGATTTCGATCGAGGAAAAACCATCGCAGCCCAAATCAAACTTTGCTGTTACTGGACTCTACTTTTACGACGAGCGGGTGGTCGAATTTGCAAAATCAATCAAGCCATCAGCCCGTGGCGAGCTGGAAATCACCTCCCTCAATAATTTATACCTTGAGGATGGCAGCCTGCAGGTTGAAATCTTCGGCCGCGGCACCGCTTGGCTCGACACCGGCACGCACGACTCATTACTCCAGGCAGGCATGTTTATTTCGACTATCGAGCAACGCCAGGGACTGAAAATAGGCTGCCCGGAGGAAATCGCCTACCGGATGAAGCTTATTAATGCGACACAGCTGCAAGAACTGGCTGAACCGCTGTATAAGAGTGGCTATGGTGAGTACCTGATGGAACTGGCTGAACAGTCCCATTAATTAGAGCTTATGCGCGCTCAATCAATATGACTGTCAAACCAACCACCCTCAATGACGCCTGCCTGATTGAGCCTGCTGTTTTTGGCGATGAGCGAGGTTACTTTCTGGAAAGCTGGAATGCCCTGAAATATAAAGAAGTGGGAATCGACAGCACATTTGTTCAGGACAACCAAAGCTGCTCACCTCGCGGGGTACTGCGTGGCTTGCACTACCAGATCGAAAGCACCCAGGCTAAGTTGGTATGGGTTGTACAGGGTGAAGTCTATGACGTGATCGTGGATTTGCGTCGTGCGTCATCAACCTTCGGTAAATGGTTTGGGGTCAGCTTGAGTGCAGAGAACAAAAGCAGGCTATATGTCCCGCGCGGCTTTGCGCATGGTTTTCTGGTGAGCAGTGAGAGCGCCGTCTTCTGCTACAAATGCGACAACTACTACGCACCACAACATGAACGCACCATAGCCTGGGATGACCCGGAACTGGCGATTGACTGGCCATTGGCAGACTGCGGCAAGCCAACCATCTCAGCAAAAGACATGGCCGGTAAGTCGTTCGCTGAGTGCGATAAGTTCGAGTAGGCTAACCCGAATTTTGCAACTAATATTCACCTGTAGGGCCGATTTGTCCCAATCTCATCGGCACAATTTCTACGACTTAGCTACTGCTGCGCCTGCGCATTCTGGATTTCCTGCTGCAGCATCAACACCTGAGCATGCAAATCATCGAAGCTCCTAGCACGCTGCGGTGACCCCCATGCCCGATCCAATACCTCATCGGCTTGCTTAATCAACGGTGCGATGTACTGCAGGTAGCGTCGTGTGCGTGATACAGTGCCGGCGTCCCCGGTAGCGTCGCCAGCGCAATCATAGCTTCCATATGGTTCTGCGCATGGATTATATCTGGCTTCAGCTTCAATTTACGCAGGTCCGGGACAACCGGTACCAGGTCATTTTCTAACAGTCTCTGCGACGTGCTCCCGGAGGCGAATATCATCAGGGTATGCCCGCGCTGCTGCAAGGCATAGGCCAAATCCCGGACCACCGATTGTACCCCGGCACGCCCGCTAATCCGGTGCGCAGTAAGCAGAATATTCATAACAGCAAATCAATTCCATATTTCCAGAGAATACAAGCGGGCAGAATTTACCGGCTACAACAATGTCTCAATTCTATGATCTTGTAGATTCACTATTACTTTGCATGCTACGGACTTTCAGAAATAACCGAGGAATTCAACTTCGAATATTCAACGATTACTCCGTACGCATTGCAGATGCTGAATGCACCCTGCGCTAGTTGTCGGGCTGTTTGAAAGTTTAATCGTTCGATGTCGAACGTTCTATTTATCCCTGCTGCTTATTGGCGACGGCGGCCTGGATATCGTGCTTACGGTGGAAGGCATTGGCAGAGTGTTTCGAGTCCGGCATCACTTCCATAATCTGGTCGAGCACCGGCAACGCCATGTCGGCATCCTTGCGGTAATCCCAGTGGACATCGACTAAACGCTCAGCCAGGAACGCAGTGCGCTCGGGCGGCAACTCCTCCTGCAGGAACCCCTCCAGATATTCGGCAGCTTCGTCGTAAGCTTCCAGGCGTTCACACATAATGCGCACCGCTTCACTTAAGGCGTGATCATCTTCCGGGTTCTTTTGGACGATATTCTGGTAAGTCAGGACCGCACTATGATAATCACCCTGGTTGATTTGCGCGATGGCATCGGCATGCGGGTCACGCTCGTGATCCTCACCTGCATCGTAGAAAAACTTACCGACCCTGTCACCGATATCCGGCAGTACGGTCACAGTCAGGATTATTCCAACCCCTATACCAAGCAAAACGATAATCAGGAAGTAGATAACGACTTTGGTCGGGTCATAGCCCTCGTCGCCAGGTCTCAAATCACGCAGCTCAGCAATTTCACCGAACAGAATAAAGCCAAGCCAGCATAGCGCGAACAGCAATAGCAGCTTGAGCATCAGGTTCATGAGCAGAGTCCACCACTTTTCTTAATTCTTTTCAAGTATTTATAGACTTGAACACAGAGTAGAAAGTTGTAACCTAACAGTCCTGCAATTGCCAGAGTAGCTCAGGGGTAGAGCAGAGGACTCATAAGCCTTTGGTCGGCAGTTC
>CAYUDZ010000057.1:0-15551 GCA_964443575.1 uncultured Chthoniobacteraceae bacterium
AGACAGTGGAGATACTATTTGCCAACCCGGTATTCGCATTATTTGTGGTGATCGGTGGCGGGTTGCTGCTGGGACAAATCAGTTATAAGGGGGTTTCGCTTGGTACTTCGGCGGTGCTGTTTACTGCGCTGGCGGCCGGTCACTTCGGGGTACAGATGCCGCCGGTCATCGGGACGGTCGGGCTGGTATTGTTTGTTTATTGTGTCGGCGTCGGGGCCGGCGGGCGCTTCTTTCGTGCGGTTGCACGTGAGGGCAGCATGCTGGCACAGGTGGCATTGGTGGTGACCGGATCTGCTGCGCTGCTGACCTTACTGGCAGCTAAGCTGTTGGATTTGCCTGCTGACCTGGCGACCGGCATATTTGCCGGCTCATTAACTAGCACGCCTGCCTTGGCTGCTGCCGATGAGGCGTTGCGGGCCGGTGCAGGCGGCTCCAGCCTGGTGATCGGCTATTCCATTGCTTATCCTTTCGGTGTTGTCGGTGTCGTGCTGTTTGTCCAACTGCTGCCGCGGTTGTTGAAGTGGCTGCTCGACCAGGACGACCAGGCAGTACTTACCGGGCCTGCGGAAATTTCGCGTAAGGTTGTCGAAGTAACCAACCATAGCCTAATCGGGCAGCCATTGGCCGGATCGAAGTTGATCGAGCGCTATGGTTGCCAAGTGAGCCGGGTATTGCGCGATGGCCGGCTGGCACCGTTGGCTTCCGGGGATATTTTTGAGCCCGGTTCGGTGGTGCTACTGGTAGGTACTGAGGAGGACCTCGAGTCGTTAGTCGAGTTAGTTGGCAAGCCTGTCAGCGGGGACTTTGCGCATGATACCGATCGGGAACTCAGGCGACTGCTGGTAACCAGCCGGGAGGTAGCCGGGCGCAGGCTGAGTGATATTGATCCTGTCGGCAACCATGGTGTGATTGTTACCAGAGTTGCGCGTCTGGGCATGGCATTTGTGCCGGGTCCGGAGACGATCATCGAACGGCATGATGTGCTGACCGCAGTTGGTTATGAGGATAATCTGAAAAAGTTCAGCGACTTTGTCGGCCACCGGGAGACCCAGGTGGATGCCACCGACTTGCTTTCGCTATCGATCGGGATTGCAGCAGGGGTGCTGGTCGGGATGGTGCCATTCGCATTGCCCGGCAGCGAAGCAATTACCTTGGGCATGGCGGGCGGCCCGCTGATCGTCGGCTTGTTGCTTGGCCACTTTGGCAGGGTTGGTGGGATCGTCGGTCATATCCCACGACCGACACGCTTGCTGTTGCAGGAAATGGGGCTGGTCCTGTTTTTGGCGGATGCCGGCATCCAGGGTGGTAGTGGTCTGGTGGCGACAGTTACCGACTACGGGGTGAGTGTCTTCCTCATGGGCCTGCTGGTGACACTGGTGCCGATGCTGGTGGCCCTATTGTACTGCCGCTACGTCGGCAAGTTATCACCGCTGCGCACCTTGGGTGGCATTTGCGGTGGCATGACATCAACCCCGGCGCTGGGGGCGATTACCGCGCGGACTGACGCCCAGGCGCCGATCATCAGCTATGCCACAGCCTATCCGGTAGCGCTGGTCATCATGACCCTGCTGGCCAAGATTTTGGTTGGGGTGTTGGGGTAAGGGTGCGCATGATCTAATACCTTTTCTTAAAAGGTATGCCTAAATGAACTGTAGGCTTAAGCCTAGCGATATTCCATGATGAACGCGGGGTCTATCGGGTGGTAACGACATCATCTTGCGCCGTGGCTATCCGCTTACCCAAAACTACTAACCCGAATCAATCACAAGCCATCTACTGCGACCAGCGTGAGGCGCTTGTTTACAGCGTTGGGCTTGAATTTCGCTATTTACAGTATGTACTCATACAGCTCATAGCGAAATCCATCGCCCGCCTTGTACCCAAGCACCCCACGCTGCGTCTCGCTACGAAGTTTGTGATGGATCCGGGCTAAGGGCTGGCGCAAGACTTCATACTGTAGCCCTTGGAGGGCAAAGTTCCCGCTAGTTCGCCGTAGTCCCGATATATCGGGACGTAGGCGAAACCTTTGCCGTAGTGATAGAACTCGGCGGACGTCCTCCTTCGCTATTCAGTCCTCAATTTCCATATACTGAGCGATTAAGAGCTACGGAGGACAGGTGGAAGTCCGCCCTCCACCGCCTTCGCGGAATTTGCTAGCCGTGCAGCTACAAAAACAATCCTCATTTGCGCAAAACTGTTTAGAGATGGTCTGAGACAGAGGTGGCTACAACGAGCAACGATGCGCCGTTCGTATCCGGCTTTTCCCGGGGCACGAAGGATCATGCGTATTTTGCTTTTAACGCGGTGCCTTTGGCGGCGCTTTGCATTGCCAGGTCGATGATATGAACCGGGCGCCTGGCCCACTCGGCAGTGATGATTAGATCTGCCTGACCGAGCAGGTACTCGCAGATGTTGTTGTAGTACTTTTGGTATTGGCAGGGAGGATGCTGGTACTCGGTGATGATCTTGCGTTTGGGTTTTACGGCCACGTGGGTGGTAGTCTTATCACCAACCAACAGGGTGCCCTTGGTGCCGGTAACGGTTAGCATCGTATCGATGCAGGGATCGATCTGGCTGATCCTAAGGTTGATATGCTGGCCGCTATCCAGGCGGACAATCGCGTGCGCATCATCCTCGTAGGTGTCTTCTTTCCAGCGCGTTTTATCGGCCCAGAATCCGGAACTGGCAAAGCCGGTGACTTCCGTGATCGCCCCATCGGTCAGCTGCAGTGAATAGTCGAGCAGGTGCACGCCCCAATCAAAGAGAATGCCACCTGAAATTGTACGGCTGGAGCGCCACCAGTCGCCGGGCGAGCCGTAAACTCCATAGCTGGCCTGGATGCGGACGACATCGCCGATCAGTTGCTTGCGTTTAACCAAGTCACAGGCCAGCAGAATGCGACCGTCCCAATGCCGGTTATGATAAGTCGAGAGCAACAGGCCGGACTTTTCAGCGGCGGCGATCATGCGATCCACCTCACGAGTCGAGATAGCAAATGGTTTCTCGCAGATGACATGCCGTCCTGCCCGCAGGCATTGGAGTGCCAGCTGCGCATGGGTAATATGCGGCGTGATGATGGTGATCAAATCAACTTCTGATTTGGCCAGCATGTGGTCCAAGTTGTCATAAGTCTCGATGCCCTTGAAATCGTTTGCGGCAATTGCGAGGCGCTTGGGGTCGAGCTCGGCGACGGCGGTCACGCTCATCCCAGCGGCTCGCATCTGCTGCAGGTGAATTCTGCCCATATTGTACGCGCCACCATAACCAACGACTCCCACCTTGATTTCGCGGGCCGAAGTAAAACTGCTTTTCCTTGCACTCATAATTAACTGCTTTCCTTAGAAGCGATTGTTGCTGATTCTGCAATCAATTTATTTAGCATGGCGGGGCGGATGACTTCATCCCCTGCGCTAAAACCCTGCGTACCTAAATTATGGCAGCAATACATTGGTTTCGACGTGACTTACGGATTACCGACAATTTGTCGCTAGCGGCAGCCAATCGCGAGTTTGATGAAGTGATCCCCGTTTATGTGCTGAGCAATTGGCAGCGTGAGCACCAGTGGACCGGGGCCGCACGCCAGCAATTCCTATGTGATAGCCTGGCTTCGCTGGATGGCAATTTGCAGTCGCTGGGATCACGGTTGATTTTGCGCTGCGGCCGGGCCGATGAGGAATTGGAAAAATTAATCAAGGAATCGCAGGCCACGGCACTATTCTTCAACCGTGATCCGGATCCGTTTGGCAGCGAGATGGAGCAACGCGTAGCAAAGATGGCCAAGCGCTACGACTGCGAAGTGCAAGCGTTTGATGATGTGGCGATGCACACTCCCGCTGATGTGTTGAAGTCGGACGGGGAGCCGTACCGCGTATTTACCCCGTATTTTAAAGCCTGGCAGAAAAAGGCCAAAGCAGAGGCCGGCGGGAAATTACGAAAAATACATACGCCGGATAAGATTAGCTCGTTGAAAGTACCGACGCTGGCGCATTGGAAATTGGCGGCGGCACCTGATGGGATTCTGCCCGGTGGTGAAAAAGCGGCCCGCCAGCGGCTCAACGAATTTCTCGATGGAATAATCGAGCGCTACAGCGACGACCGGAATACGCCGGCTGGGCGGACGACATCCCGGCTGTCACAGGACCTGAGATTTGGATTATTATCGATCCGTGAAGTCTATCAGCGCTGTCGGGAGTCGCTGGATGGTGCTAATGCCAGCGGACGCAAAAACATCCAAAGCTATATCAGCGAATTGTGCTGGCGGGAGTTTTACTTCCAGATTTTACGCCATTACCCGGAGGTGCTGGAACAGGAATTCAACCCGAAGATGCGCGGCATTGAATGGGAAGATGATGAGTCGGCATTGAATGCCTGGAAAGAAGGGCGGACCGGTTTTCCGATCGTCGATGCGGCGATGCGGGAATTGGCGACCACCGGCTTCATGCACAATCGCACACGCATGATTGCAGCGATGTTTTTGACTAAGGATCTGTTTATTGACTGGCGCCATGGTGAAAAGCATTTCATGCAAACGCTGGTTGACGGCGAGATCGGCAGTAACAACGGGGGCTGGCAATGGAGCGCCGGTACCGGTGCTGATGCCGCCCCTTACTTCCGGATCCAAAACCCGTGGACCCAGACCAAGCGCTACGATCCGGATGGTGTGTACATCAAGCAGTTTGTGCCGGAGCTTGCGGGTGTTGACCCTAAACGGTTCCAGGAACCGCCGGCGGATGGGGAGGCGTTGGCTGACGACTATCCGCGACCAATCGTCGATCACGCACAGGCCCGAGGGCGGACGCTGGAATTATTTGCCAAGTACAAGGACTGATTTGCACTACACGACAGCTGGAGCATAATAGGGCAATGGCAGAAAACCTAATTACTGAAGAGAAAGTGCAGGAGCGTTTGCGCAACGTGCAGTACCCGGGGTTCTCGCGCAACATTGTTTCCTTTGGGCTGGTACGAGGTATCAAGGTCGATGAGCGCGGTAACGTTGATATCGAGCTGGCGGTATCGACCAAAGATCCGGAAATCCCGGAAAAATTGCAGGCGTCAGTTCAGGAAGCACTGCGCGGTCTCGATGGGCTGGGCGAAGTCAGTTTAAAAATAACATTGGAGAATGTAGCTGACGGACCGGGCCAGCAGCCGGCCATGCAGACAACGAAGATCGACGGCGTTAAGCACGTGATTGCAGTGGCCAGCGGCAAGGGTGGGGTAGGTAAGTCGACGGTTGCAGCTAACCTGGCGCTGAGCCTGTCTATGGATGGGGCGCGGGTTGCCTTGTGTGACTGTGATATTTACGGCCCCAGCGTCGGCTTGATGTTCGGTATTGACGAACGCCCCTACGCCACCGAGAAAAATACCATAATCCCATTTGAACGCTTCGGCTTAAAGTTAATGACGATGAGCGCATTTCTGGATGGTGATACCCCGGCGGTATTACGCGGCCCGATGGTCACGCGCTATACGCAACAATTCCTGCGCAATGTGGAATGGGGTGAACAGGACTTCTTGATCCTTGATTTGCCGCCCGGCACCGGCGATATTCAACTGACCATCGTGCAAACGGTGGCCTTATCCGGGGCGGTGATTGTCACCACCCCGCAGGAAGTGGCGCTGATTGACGCGCGCAAAGCGGTTGGCATGTTTGAAAAAGTCAACGTGCCGGTACTCGGGCTGATCGAAAACATGAGCTATTTTGAATGCCCGTCTGACGGCAAGCGCTATGCCATCTTTGGAGAGGGGGGTGGCGAGAAAGAGGCACAGCGGCTGGATGTCCCATTCCTCGGTAAAGTGCCGATTGATATTGCCACGCGGGAAAGCGGTGATGCCGGCAAGCCGGTGGTTGCCGATGGTGACAGCAATCCGGCAGCCCGTGAGTTTCTGGCGATCGCGCACAACCTGAAACAACATCAGGCATTACAGTAGTGGGTGTGTGAATCGTTCCTAACGCTTCAAGATTATGAATAAGGTTATTATCGGTTTAATTCTGGTTGTCGTCGCTTTCGCAGCCAGCTATTTGTACCATCAGTCAGAAGTTATTAAGTTCGAGGATCGCATCGAATTTCTCGAAAAGCGCAGCGAGATCCTTGAGGCTGAGCGGGATCGTTTGGCAGGGCAACTGGCAGAGGTTCGTGTCGGCGAGTTGGATGAATTGCAAAGCACGGCACGCGATGAGATCATGCAGCAGATCGCGGAAATTCGTGACCTCCAATTTATCGAGGAAGTAAATTTTAAGGTGCTGGCGCGTGCCGACCTGCCGGCGCTGATCGAAGGCAAGATTGATGAGTTGTTCACTGCCGACCAGCTTGCCAACCTAAGCGAGACGTACGCCGCGATCGGCCTGTTACCGGAAGGGTTCGACATCAAGGCGGCCTACACCGAGTTGTTCACCGAGCAGGTTGCTGCATTTTACGATCAGCATGCCGACCAGCTCTATATGTTTGAAGGTAAGCGACTGGATGATGCCATCAACCGGATGATCCTTGCCCATGAGTTGGTGCATGCCTTGCAGGACCAACATTATGCCTTGGAGAAACTGCCGCTCGAAGACATCACCAACGACGACAGAACGATAGCCGCATCCTCATTGATTGAGGGGGATGCCACGGTGGCCATGACCTTGTTCCTCACGGATGATATGCAGGCGGACGAAATTTTTTCTGCGCTGGCTGGCGGTATTTTTTCACAAAGCATGGATGCGCTCAATGAAGCGCCGGTATTTTTGCGCGAGACTTTACTTTTTCCGTACGTCCAGGGCCAGCAGTTTGCCTTGGACTTGTATGCGCGTGGCGGCATGCAGGCAATTGATGACGCCTTCCAGCGAATCCCGAACTCAACCCGCCAGATCCTGCATCCGCGGGAGTACGCCAATAACCCGGAATTTACGCCGGTGGTGGTTGAATGGGGAGAGTTACCGGACGGCCAGCAATTGATAGGTGTGAATGTGTTGGGTGAGTTCGGGATGCGCGTGTTGCTGGGGCAGTGGCTGGACACATCCACTGCCGAAGATGCGGCGCAGGGATGGCATGGTGATGGCTACCGTGTAACCCGGTCAGCGGCAGGACGCCACCTTGAATTGCGGACGCATTGGGATGATGAACAAGAGGCGGGGGAATTTGCCAAGGCGATTGCGGCAGCACTTTCTAAACGCTACCAGGTAGAGGGTGACTTGATGGGTGAATCCAGCTGGCAGGCGACGACCGACTCGCGACAGCTCGAGGTAAGGTTAACCGGCCACCAGGTCACTGTTCTCGACCAGCCAAAAAGCTGAAGGTTGTCTGTCGGGCTTGACGCTGCGCCGGCGGTACTTTATTAGCTATTGAATCCGCCTGTTAAACAAGCGTTACCCTCCTGTAGAACTGGAAGCTATAGCAATGACTACCTCACCATCTGCTCAACCGGCAAAGCTGGTCAATATGACCCCGGGTTTAATTATCTTTGGGATTATCCTGATTGTGTTCGGGATATTCTTTTTACTCTTTGTCCCAATAATGGGGTTGACGCTAATGATTGAAATGCCCGAGCAACAGGCGCTCCCCGTGGGCTACGCGATCGGAGGCATGGTTACTTACCTGATGCTGGCTATTGCCTCAATTTGGCTGGGCATTGGTTCGATCAGATGTAAGCGCTGGGCGCGAGCATTATTGCTCGTTACAAGTTGGATCGCACTGATCTGCGGGTTTTTTGGCGGTCTGTGGCTGATAGTTTTTCGTGAGCAGATGATCGCGATGATGAAGGAATCGGCTGCACAATCCGGCGGTGTGATGAGCGATGACATGGTATCGATGATATGGATGATAACGGTTGGTGTCATGCTGGTCATATACCTGGCAATTCCCGCTGCATTTATCTTCTTCTACGGGCTGAAGAATACCCGCCTGACTTGCGAGTCGAAGAACCCTGACCCGTCCTGGACTGACCGGATTCCATTGCAACTGCTTGCCCTGGTCTTGCTGGTTGGTGTCTTCGGCGTTTTCCTGCCGATCATGATTTGCTATGGCAACAGCGTTCCGTTGTTTGGAATTTTTCTGACCGGCCCTGCCGCGGCGATAGTCATTTTACTGCTATCTGCGACATTCATTTTTGCTGCGATTCAGATTTACCAGCAAAAAGAACTTGGCTGGTGGCTGGGCATCGTCGGTGTGCTTGCCTGGTTTGGGTCGTTCCTGGTGACGGTGCTGCAGCGGGGGATGGAAGAGTTTTACGGATACATGGGTCAACCGGAAGCGCAGATTACGATCATGAAAGAATCCGGTTTTCTGGAGCCACTACCGATGGCAGCGATGATGGCCATCTGGCTGGTTGTTTACCTGGCATTTGGAATCTATTGCCGGCGTTGGATTGGTACCCAACAGCAGCCTGCCGTAAGTTAGCAATTGGCACGCGTGGCCGTACTTTTTTTCTGCTACGGAATAATCCCGTCAGCAGCAAGCCGAGAGACCATGGCTTTGGTAAACGACTGCAGGCCGTTGTCAAAAGAGTTCGGGTTGACGGTTTCAGAGCGGGCAGCCCATACCGGTTGGCTGTTGCGATCGTAGAGCACTGTTTCCAGCTGATAGATTTTATCCTGGACGTAGTATCCGGGCTCTCTGACGACATTCCAGCTGTAGTCGTAGAAGCCGTAGAATCCCCTGTAGTAAGAACCTGGAACGGTGTAGGTCCGCCCGGGTACGTACCTGGTGTCCGAGTCTACTTTCATCAAGCGCGTGGCCAACAAGCCATCATATTGACCGCCAGCAAGCGCATTTTTGATCTGCTCTTCACTAAGCTTGGAGCTGTCGCTGAACACATTAAAACTTTTGTCTGCAGTTACTCCGCGCGTTGCCAGTGCACCTCCCATTTTCTCCTCGAAGAGACGACGGTTCATATCGTTTCTGCCAATTCCAACGACCATGATCCGATCCATCTGGGCGACTGAGTAGCCGGGTGACTGCCAGACGGTTGGGATCTTTGTGACGGTGCTGCAAGCGACCAGCAGGGAAACAAGTAGAAGCGGGAGGATGTATCGGGTTTTCATGTGTTTTTAGACTTATCCAATGAGTAATTAAGTCAACAGGATTCCTCAGCTAATGTGCAGGCTCCTGTTTGGAATTGTGGTTGATCGCGCTTGCTCGGAGTGGTTGCTATCAAGGCAGAGAGTTAGTAGCCCAACCATGGAGCGAGCCATTTTTCGCAGACATCGACCGGTAGATTTTTCCGTTTCGAGTAGTCTTCGACCTGATCTTTCTGCAGGTCACTGAGGGCGAAGTAATGGCTTTCCGGGTGCGAAAAGATCAGCCCGCAGACGGCCGCACCAGGGTGCATGGCCATGCTATCTGTCAGGGTGACATCGGTGGCGGCCGAAGCTTGTAGTAATTCGAAGAGGATTGGCTTCTCGGTGTGATCCGGTTGGGCCGGGTAGCCGGGTGCTGGGCGGATTCCTTGATACTCCTCATGGATCAGTTGCTGTCTGGTCAGCGCCTGCTCCGGCTCGATCCCCCAACTACGGCGGGGGCTTTGACCATGATTGACTCGTAGGGATCGTGGTTTTGTTCCAACTTGGTAGCCCATTCATCACCGCCATGGATACCAACAACAAAACCGCCCAGGCAGTCTGACTTGCCGGAGTCAAGGGGGGCAATGTAGTCGGCCAGCGCCAGGTGCGGTTTGGTGTTGTCCTTCTTGGCCAGCTGCTGGCGCAAGGTATGCAATGTGCAAACAGCAGTGGCCTGCTGGTCGGACGACCAGACCGTGATGTCATCACCCTTGGTACTGGCGGGGAAGAAACCATAGATGCCGCGAGCCGAAAACCGGTTCTCGGCCAACGCCCGATCGAGCATCTTGCGGGCATCGATGTAGAGGTCCTGGGCCTGCTTGGCACCCTCTTCGTTGCGGGTTTTAAGTGATTCCGTTTCGAGGTCCCAGACACCACGGATTTCCCACGCGTGGAAAAACGGCGTCCAATCGATGTAGTTAGTCAGTTCTTTGATGGTTACCTGTTGTTGGGCTTCAGGATGACTCCCAACCGTGCGTGTTCCCAGCCACTGCGGTGTGGGAGGATTGTAATCAGACCAATCAAACTGCGGCCGGTTGGCTCGCGCAGCTTCAAGCGTCACCGTCTCTTTTTTGCTGCCGCCGCGGTGTTGTTCGCGCAGTGCCTCTTGTTTTTTAGTATTCTCGTCCAGGAAGCGTTTACGGTCATTGTCTGACAGTAGCGAAGTCGACACCGGGACTGAGCGTGAGGCATCGAGCACGTGGATAATTGGACCGGAATAATGCGGGGCAATTTTGATCGCGGTATGTGCAGCACTGGTTGTGGCGCCGCCAATGAGTAATGGGATTTTCAGTCCGGTACGTTCCATTTCAGCGGCCACGTGAATCATCTCGTCGAGTGAAGGTGTGATCAATCCTGATAAGCCGAGGATGTCGGCATCCTCTTTTTTGACAGACTCGAGGATTTTATCGCAGGGAACCATCACACCCAGGTCAACGACTTCGAAGCCATTACAGGCCAGGACGACGGCGACAATATTTTTTCCAATGTCGTGGACGTCGCCTTTGACGGTCGCGATAACAAACTTGCCGGCACCTTTTTGGCTTGGGTTTTCCTCTTTTTCCTTTTCCAGAAATGGCGTCAGGTAAGCTACCGCTTTTTTCATTACTCGCGCCGACTTAACGACCTGCGGCAGGAACATTTTCCCTTCGCCGAACAGGTCACCGACAATGCCCATGCCGTCCATAAGCGGACCTTCGATGACATCGAGTGGCCGACCCAGCTTGGCTCGCGCTTCTTCGGTGTCCTCGTCAATGTAGTTGGTAATGCCTTTGAGTAGAGCATGTTCCAGCCGCTTTTCGACCGGCTGCTCGCGCCAGGACAAATCAACCTCCTTGCCTTTTTTACCCTCACCCTTGAATTTTTCAGCAAAGTCAACGAGTCGCTCAGTTGCATCATTGCGGCGGTTGAGCAGGACGTCCTCGACCATTTCCAGCAGATCCTTGGGGATCTCGTCATACACTTCCAGCATGCCGGCATTAACAATCCCCATATCGAGGCCTGCCTCCGTGGCATGATAAAGGAATGCAGAGTGCATCGCTTCGCGCATCGGGTTATTGCCACGAAATGAGAATGAAATATTGCTGACCCCGCCGCTGACATGTGCGCCCGGCAGGTTTTGTTTGATCCAGCGGGTCGCTTCGATGAAATCGACGGCGTAATTATCATGCTCTTCGATGCCGGTAGCCACGGTCAGAATATTTGGATCGAAGATGATGTCCTCCGGCGGGAAATCGACATCGTTTACCAGGATCTTGTAGGCGCGTTCACAAATGCGAATTTTGTCCTCACGGGTTGCTGCCTGGCCCTTTTCATCGAACGCCATGACTACGGTGGCAGCTCCGTAGCGGCGGATCAGGCGGGCTCTCTCGCGAAAAGCCTCTTCACCTTCCTTGAGCGAAATCGAGTTAACTATTCCCTTGCCCTGCAGCCGTTTGAGACCGGCTTCGATAACCTCCCATTTCGAGGAATCGATCATGATCGGCACCTTGGTGATGTCAGGTTCAGCTGCGATCAGGTTCAGGAACCGCACCATCATATCCTCTGAGTCGAGCATGCCCTCGTCCATATTGATATCGATGACATTGGCTCCATTCTCAACTTGCTGGCGGGCGACTGCCAGTGCAGCATCCAGGTCGCCGGCCTTGATCAGCTTGGCAAACTTTGGGGAACCGGTGACGTTGGTGCGCTCACCGATCATCAGGAAGCGGTCGAGCTTACCATGGGTATAAGCTTCCTGACCGCTGAGTCGCATCAGTAGTTCAATATCCGGTTTTTTTCGTGGTGGCAGGTCTTTGATGACCTCGTGCACAGCGGCGATATGGGAAGGAGTGGTGCCGCAACAGCCGCCGACGATATTTACGAACCCACTATCGGCAAAATCCTTCAGGAATGCAGCTGTTTGCTCCGGCAACTCATCGTATCCGGTTTCACTCAATGGGTTGGGTAGCCCGGCGTTCGGGTAGCAACTGATGTGGCAGGGAGCAATCTGAGAAAGTTCTTCAATGTATGGACGCATCGCGTCGGCTCCCAAGGCACAGTTGATCCCCACACTCAGCGGCCGCGAATGTGCGACCGAATTCCAAAAGGCCTCTACCGTTTGTCCGCTGAGCGTACGTCCGGCAGCATCAGTGATGGTGAACGAGATCATCAGTGGCGGCCGCGGGATTCCACGGCGCTCGGTAACCACCTCCAAGGCAAACAACGCGGCCTTGCAGTTGAGCGTGTCAAAGACGGTCTCAACCAGAATAATGTCCGCCCCACCATCCAGTAAGGCATCGATCTGCAAGGCGTAGGAGTCTACCAGGATGTCAAAATCGACCGCCCGAAACCCCGGATCATTGACATCAGGGGACATCGTAGCAGTTACCGGCATTGGGCCGACTGCACCGGCAACGAAGCGGGGCCGATCACTCGCCGCAGCTATTTTGTCAGCCTCTTCGCGCGCCAGCTTGGCTGCCTTGGTGTTAATCTCACGGACGATCTCCTGTAGCGTCGGATCATCGACCGCGTTGCGGAAGAACTGTTGGTTTTTGGGACCGTCCGGATCAGGCAGAAAAAAATCAGCTTGGGCCACCGCGGTGCCATTAAAGGTGTTGGTTTCAATGATGTCAGACCCGGCCTCAAGGAAATTTCGATGCACCTCAGCGACCACTTCCGGCTTGGTTAATACCAAGAGGTCGTTGTTATTCTTAAGATCCTTGAAATGGTCCTTGAACCTCTCGCCACGGTAGTCGGATTCCTCCAGCTTATGCAGCTGGATATTGGTGCCCATGGCACCATCCAACATCAGGATGCGCTGCTCCAGTTGCTCGCTTAAGTATTGTTCAGTATCTGTCAGAACATTCATTATTACGTCTCAAAACTAGCAGCAGATAACTACCGATCAATAACAAATTAACAAATCATGATATATTGATGGGTAATATTTTCGATGAGTACGGTGATTGGATGGTTGTACCGGTCAGCCTTTAGTTGACATTTTGCTGTTGATGTAGCTGAATTGCCGGTTTCCATGGCGCTGATAGTACAGAAATATGGTGGCACCTCGGTAGGTGACACGGCACGGATCTGCAAGGTGGCAGAGCGTGTGCTGCGGACGCAGGCTGAAGGCCACCAGGTCGTTGCGGTGGTATCGGCCATGGCTGGGGTGACTAACTCACTGATTGAATTGGTAAACGAAGTTTGTGAGGAGCCACTGGAGCGTGAAATGGATGTGCTGCTGGCGACTGGCGAGCAGACGACCATTGCTTTGCTGGCGTTGGCAATTCACGGACGTGGCGGACGGGCCATTTCGCTAACCGGAGCGCAGGCGGGGATCGTAACCGACGGCTACCACACCAGGGCAAAGATTGCCAATATCACGCCACAGCAGATCCAACAGCATTTGGATCAGGGAATGGCCGTTATCGTTGCCGGTTTTCAGGGCCAAAGTTCCGAGGGTTGGATTACGACGTTGGGCCGTGGGGGATCCGATTTGACTGCAATTGCCATAGCTGCGGCGATCAAGGCGGATATGTGCCAGATCCTGACTGATGTCGATGGCGTCTATACTTGTGATCCGCGCTTGGTTCCTGACGCACGAAAGCTGGCGGAGATTGCCTATGACGAGATGCTGGAGATGGCCAGTAGTGGTACCAAGGTGATGCAGTCGCGAGCGGTTGAATTTGCCAAGAAGTTTCAGGTTCCCTTTGAAGTGCGCTCCAGTTTTAATGATAATCCGGGAACCCTAGTGAAAGAGGAGACAAGCAAAATGGAAGATGTGGTCATCCGCGGCGTGAGCGCCGAGCCCAATCAAGCAAAAATAACCGTCGTCAAAGTGCCTGATACACCCGGTACCGCAGCGGCAGTTTTTAACGCGCTGGCCGAGGCGCAGATCATAATCGATGTGATCGTTCAGAATGTCTCTAAAGAAGGGACAACAGATATCTCGTTCACTCTCAACGCCGATGAATTAAAACGCGCGGAAAGGACATTGCAGCCGGTAGTCGAAAAAATTGAAGCCGGTGGTATCATTTCACAGTCAGGAATTGCCAAGTTAAGTGTCGTCGGGATTGGGATGCGGTCGCACTCCGGGGTTGCCGCCAAGCTCTTCGATACGCTCAGCCATGCCGGGGTGAATATCGAGATGATCTCAACCTCAGAGATTAAAATCGCGGTGATCATCGAAGAAAATGACCTGGCGCAGGCAGCACAGGTTGCCCACCAGGCATTCGGCTTGGCAAAAACCAAATAAAAGAGAAATAGCATTGGCCGGTTGCTAGCGACAGACATCTCTGGTAATAATGGATATCTAAGACTTTAGCGGCTTTGGATGGGTGACAGAGCGGTCGATTGTGCACGCCTGGAAAGCGTGTGTGCTGCAAGGCACCGCGGGTTCGAATCCCGCCCCATCCGCTCCGAGCCGGACTGTCCGTAACGTGACGCTGGACCCGGAGAGCCGGACTGGCCAACGTGCCGTTGGAGCTACTTGATCAAGTTACCGTCTACCTTGCTTCATCAGGCATACCCAGTTTAGTTGCGGTGAGCTGCTTGATTGACATGGGATAAATAAAGCTGATATCAACATAGCGTACGAATATTTGAATGATGCGGGACGAGCTATACAGGCCGCGTAGTCGGCGCAAGATCCCTGAACGGATCAAGTACTATGTCAGCCAGGATGGGGAGAATTATGGGCCCTTAACGCTGGGTCAAATGCAGGGGTATTTTCGGGCTGGTTCATTTACTGACGCTGCATTTTACTGGCATGAAGGGATGGATGAATGGCAAAAGTTGGAAGAGCTTGAAGAAATGCTGACGGTCAAAGCCGTAGCGACTGAGGATGCTTATGAGCGCCGCCGCCAGAACCGGCTCGAGACCAGAAAGAGGGACCGCAAAGCCAGGACCAGGCAAATATTGATTATGCTGGTGGCCCTGATCGTGATGACGGTAGGTGTTGCTGGAATCATCTTTTTTGCTGGACGAATTTTTTAGTGCACTTGTGCCATGAACGGATACTCACTCTTACTCTTGCGGGATGGTGGTGGCAGGATCCTGATGCAGCTACGCACCGATGATGCGCCAACATTTCCGGACTGTTGGGGTTTTTTTGGTGGGGCCATCGAGGAAGGTGAGGATCCGCTGGCGGCGGTGATGCGCGAAGCCAGCGAAGAGCTGGGATACTTATGCTCCAGCCCGCAATTTATTTGTAGCGTGCATCCGGACTCGCTCAGCTATCCTCTGAGAGGTGGGCAGCGGCACTATTTCATCGAGGATATCGATACCTCGCAGCAGCTGCGCCAGCGCGAGGGGAAATCGATGGATTGGTTCAGTATCGACGAGATGCGGGAGATTAAGCTGGCCCCGCACAACTTCGAGGTGATCGACATTCTTGCTGATAAGATACTGGCAGCAAGTTAAGGCGTCTGCCTGCGTGCAATTAACAACACACCTGCTGTAAGCATTAAAATAATCGAGTTTGGTTCCGGTACAGTAGTAATGTCAAGTGTTGGTATTGGAAAGCCGGTAGGTGAGC
>CAYUDZ010000058.1:0-15518 GCA_964443575.1 uncultured Chthoniobacteraceae bacterium
CGTAGCGAGACGCAGCGTGAGGTGCTTGGATACAAGGCGGGCGATGGATTTCGCTGTGAGCTGTATGAGTACATACTGTAAATAGCGAAATCCAAGCCCAACGCTGTAGACAAGCGCCTCACGCTGGTCGCAGTAGATGGCTTGTGATTGATTCGGGCTAGCCCGGATAGATAACGACAGCGATGGAGCCTGCATCTTTCTGGATGGCAAGGACTGCCAGATCAACAGCGTGAAACCTGATCAATGCGCGGCTTTTCCCAATGATTGGAGATTTCCCGGTTGGCGTGAGCTCTGTTGCGCTTTGGAAGTTGGAGCGGCAGACTAGCCCGATTATTCGGACACCGCCTCTTCAGCAGGTTGCTCTGCCACTTTTTCCACCCACTCGGAGCGCGGCTCAACCAACTGGCCCAGCGCCCAATTATTAACCAGATAAACAATACTGCTTTCACTACTTGCAACAGCTTCGGCATCCGGACCCTCAGCGCTTTCATCCTGCTTCGTAACCGTGACCGGCACCATGCCACCTTCAGCCTCAGCTACTTCCAACAAATAATTTATACCATCAATTGTGGTGATGTTGACTTGGGCAATTGCCTTGAATCCATCGCCTTTGTTACGGATATCTTCAAAGCGTAACCCCTCCAACCTGCGTACCAGTTCATCGATCGCTCCAGCCCTAACCTGCTCGTCATCCTGCAAGCCTTGAAAGACCAACTCTGGCTGCACAGTTTCCGCAGCCGTATCAGTCCCCTCAGACCCCTCAGAATCTTCTGCCTGATCATCAGCTTCCTGCTCTGATTCCACTGATAAAATTTGCCAGCCTTGCTTATCCTCATCTGTAAAGCTAAGCTCGACTGAGGCCACTTGCAGGTTCGGTAAAATCAGATCCTTACGCAACCAATCTGCCGGGTTGGCGGATAAGTCACGCAACGGGTCCAAACTCAGTATAATCGGTTGCCCCGGTTGGCGGTAATAGCGTCCGCCACGCGACCCCGGCGCATGGGAATCGGGGAAATAATCACCGCCGGCAAGCCATTCGCTCAGCGGTTCCCCTTCGGCATTATTGATAATAATTTTTGTTCCGGTTTCTGATGCTGTCGAGTCGGTCGGATCATTGAGTAGCAATCGTCCCAATTGGTCTTCCGGCACATCGACCACCTGGGCGGCACTGAGGCCCGACAACTCAATCAACATCTGTGCTAACCGTGCAGTGTCAGCCGCAAAACCATCACGTTCGGTAACTTGCCAGCTATCTTCCTGCTTCTTAATTGTTACCCGGTTATCAGCATCTACAATTTCAACCTTGGCTGCATCAGCAACCGTAAAATGCGGATCATCACCTTGCAATGAAGCAACGCTGCTTGGTGATTCACGTCCGCTGTTCTGCAGTAGCAACGCAGCCAGTATGGCCAATACTGCCACTACCAATAATATAACAAGTGTTGATGATTTCATGAGTCTGACTGACGTTTGTTGCGCATCACCGCAACCACCACCCCGATAGCAACTACAACCAACGGCATGCCCATAATGTTGAGCCATTTGATCAAAGCCTGTAGCTGCTCAACATCCTCACGGAGCTCCCGACGAACATTCTTTAATTTATTACTCACTTCGATCCTGCGCTCTTCGAAGTTGCGAATTTCCTGTTCTTGCTCCGGAGTCAGTAGCAGTTGGCCATCATTTGGCTGCAGTTGCTGTAATTCATTCAAGCGTTGCTGGGTCTCTTGTAACTGGGTTTCCAGCTCAGCAATTTGGTCACGATATTCGGCCTCAGCATCAGCTTCCATTTGACGGACAACAGTAAACGGTCGGCGAACCGAACCGCGTGAACGAATCGATATCAGATTGCTATCACCTGCCAGCAACTCGACGCTGTTAAGCAAAAGGTCGAGGTTCGCATTGAGCGGCATGACCAGCGTTTGGCCAAGTATATTTTGCGTTTCGACCGCGAAACTATCAAACAGCATATCAACATCGCCCACCAGTAAGACGGCTCCTGGCGTGATACTCTCTTTGAGAAATTCCTCTTCCTGCTGCGGCTCCGCAGCACCCTCCCCTGCATCTTCAGGTTCACCCGACTCGGGCTCATCCACAATACCATCTTCACTTGGGGGACCTTCGGGGAATGCTGTGGTGAAAGTGCCGTTGAGCCTGACGGCCAATGGCAATGACTCCTCTGCCAATGCTACAGAAGGCGCCGCAGATTCCGCCTCCATACGATCCACTAGAGCTGCTTGCTCCGAGGTGAAAATAAGATTGGTTGCTTCAATCCCATCACTTGCCTCACCGCTAAAACTACCGGCAAAAACCATGAGTAGCGAATCCATCAGGCTAGTCACCAGGTCATCGAGGTTCAATCCTTGCTGGGTTATCGAAAGCACCCCGGAAATCGGTGATGGCGGCTGGTTAGGACGCGACATGACCGTGCGAAATACCATATCGGCAGCTATGTCTGACGAAAATTCGTAACCCCAGGCTTTTAGCAAATTAGGCAGGTTGGATGACGCCCCACCCATCGGTGGCATCATCGGGTTGCGCGGAGACTGCTGCTGAGCAACTACCGAATTCGGATCCAGAAAAACTATCAGGTTGCCGCCACGTAATAAAAACTGATCGATGGCAAATTCGCTGGCTTGGTCAATTTCTGCAGGATGGATGACCACCAGTACAGAGATATCCTGCGGGATCGGCTCACCGTTGAATTCAAGTTGTTCCACTTCAAACAGATTTTGCAGTTCCTGCATAACAATCCACGGCTGCTGCTGCGGCGGTGCCATGGCCGGGTTCATCATCATCGGCGCCGGGGAACCCATGACATCCAGACTGCTCATCAGGCCGATCTTTTTGCGTTCGAACGTAGAAACCTCAGAGATTGCCCTGGTAAGATCGTATTCCAGCAGGCTTTCGCGATCCGGGTTTAGAAAGCCGATTGCAGTCTTCTGGTCGACACAAGTAAAAGAAACACCAAAGTAGATGGCGTCAGTAAGGTCGATCTGCTGCGCTGGAATACCGTCCAGGGCTGCTGAGTCAGCCTCATCCGAGTCAGCGACCGTGTTCAGTACATTGACAACTACATTACCGCCAGACTGCTTGGCATATTCCTGTAGCAAGTCCTCAACCCGCTCGGCATAGGCACGCAGCATGACCGGCATCGAATTGGTATCACGGGTAACATAAAGACGAACCGTGACCTTCGATTCCAGATCACTGAGGATGTTTTTTGTACCCTCGGATAACGTAAAAACTTTGTCCTCGGTTGCATCGATCCGCCAATTCAATTTGCCTATGATGATGTTAACCGCCACAGCAATTACCAAGACGAGGATGATTCCGCCTAATGAGTAGAAAAATGCCTGAGATTTACCGGATTCCATTCGCATTACCTCCTGTGAGCACGCAACACAACGCTGGTAAGAAATAAACTAACAATAATGATACTGGCAAAAAACACCAACCCGCTCAGCGAAAGCAAGCCGCGCTGGAATAAATCGTATTGTGGCATAACACTCAACGCGGCGATTGCATCGACCAGCCATACCGCATTGGGTACTACTTCGACAACCGCATCAGTGACTGGCGGGAAGCCGCACAGCACTAAAAACAGGCAGGCAACCACAGAGAGGATGAAGCTGACAACCTGATTCCGCGATACCGCAGAGGTGACACAGGTGACTGAAAGATAAGAGCCGGCGAGCAAAAAACTGCCTAGATAGCCGCACGCAATAGCACCATTATCAGGTGAACCAAGATAATTCACAGTTACTACCAGCGGCAGGGTCAGCAGCAGAGAAACAGCCAATACTAACCACGCGGCAAGAAACTTCCCAACGATTGCATGCCAGGTCTTGATGGGCAGTGTCAGCAACAGTTCAACGGTTCCCAGCCGATTCTCGTCAGCCCACAGGCGCATCCCGAGGGCAGGCACCAGAAACAGGTACAACCACGGATGCCAGGAAAAAAATGACTCGGAAAGCGACGCTTCACCACGCTCAAAAAAACCACCCATGGAAAAAGTAAAGAAGCCGGCCAAAAGCAGGAAGATGACAATAAATACATATGCCACCGGCGAAGCGAAGGTACTGCCTATTTCCCTTTTCAGGATGCTGCGGATTGCCGGGATCGCACTCATTCTGCCTCCTCCTTGGCAGCTGTCGCAGTCACATTGGTTCCTGCTACTGACTGCTCAGCATCAGTGCTGGTCAGGTTCCTGAAGACATCATGCAGGCGACCTTTCTGGATACGCAACTCCCGCAAGTTCCAGGAATTGGCAGCACAGATTCCGGTAATTTGCTCCGCAATTTCACCGGCCCTGCGCGCGTCCTGGCGATCGGGTGTCACTTTCAACTGCAGCAGCATGTTATGGCGTGATACGGTTTCTACTGCTGCTACTTGCTGGATTTTGCGGATTTCATCTGCAGGCTCACCATTGGCCGGCAGCCGGATGATGACCTCTACCTGATTCGCCTGTGGCGCCCGGCTTTTGAGCTCTTCAGGTGTGCCATCAGCGACAATTTTGCCGCGATCAATTACTAAAACCCGCGAGCAGACTGCTTCGACTTCTTCCAGGATATGTGTCGAGAACAGGATCGCTTTATTTTCACCCATCGCACGAATCAATGTGCGTACTTCATGCTTCTGGTTTGGATCTAATCCATCGGTTGGCTCGTCCATTACCAGCACCGGTGGATCGTGGATAATCGATTGCGCGAAGCACGTCCTGTGGCGATAGCCTTTGGATAAGGTATCGATCGGCTGGTGGCGCACCGGCTGCAAAAAACACATATCAATAACCCGGTCGACCGCCTTGTCACGCTCAACTCCTGACTTGCCACGAACCTCAGCCGCAAATTGCAAAAATGCACCGACTGTCATTTCAGGATAAGTCGGTGCATTTTCCGGCAGGTAACCGATGTTGGTTTTCGCCGCGACAGCATGTTGCGCGAGATCCATATCACCAACTCGTACACTCCCCCGGTCAGGCACCAGGAAACCGGTGACCATCCGCATCGTTGTCGATTTACCGGCGCCATTAGGACCCAAAAATCCGAGCACTTCACCTTGGGCAACGCGGAAAGTTACATCATCCACCGCTTGCCTGTTGCCAAATTTTTTACTGATTCGTTTGACTTCGATCATGGATAACAAAACCGAAAATTATATTTGCTCCATGCAGGAGGTAGCTCTCTGCAAGGGAAAGTAAGTGGTTAGACCTTACGACGGCGCTTTATGTTCAATTGCGCTAAAGATTTTTGTAGCGATGCTTCAACTACGGCAACTTCTTCATCCGAGTAGCCACCTTCGGCAAGCGCTTTTTCCGCCCGCTTGATTGCCTCCTCAACTTCTGATTCATCGACATGCTCCTCATCAACTGCCATATCGGTAATTACGTGAACCGCATCAAATGTAACCTCCACGAAACCTTCGCCGATAGCCATCGGGTGCTCCTGGCCATCCTTCACGGCAACCAGTTCGCCAATCCGCAGTTGCGTCAGTAGCGGAACGTGCTGCGGATAAATACCAAGCTCTCCTTCGATGCCGGGCAGAATAACCATGTCCACTTCCTCAGAGTAGGCAAGCTCGTGCGGAGTCACAATATCGAGTTTCAGTTTAGCCATGGTGTGCGTCGTGCTGCAGCGGAATTATTCCTGGATTTGGTCGATTGAGCCCTTCATGTAGAAGTTCTGTTCGGGTACTTCATCATGCTTGCCGTCGAGGATTTCCTTAAACCCGGCGACTGTCTCTTCAATAGTCACATACTGGCCGGATACTCCGGTAAATACCTCAGCCACATGGAATGGCTGGCTAAGGAAGCGCTGGATCTTGCGGGCGCGGGAGACGATTAATTTGTCTTCAGGGCTTAGCTCATCCATACCAAGAATAGCAATGATGTCCTGCAAGTCCTTGTAGCGCTGCAATACCTGTTGCACACCGCGTGCAACACCGTAATGCTCGTCCCCGACAAACTCTGGCGCCAAAGCTTTGGAGGTAGATGCCAGCGGATCAACAGCGGGGTAAATGCCTTGCTCGGCGATCGAACGCTCAAGCACGATGGTCGAATCCAGGTGGGCAAAGGTATTCGCCGGCGCAGGGTCAGTTAAGTCGTCAGCCGGCACATAAACCGCCTGGAATGAAGTAATGGAGCCCTTGTTGGTCGAGGTGATGCGCTCCTGCAGGTCACCCATTTCTGCGGCCAGTGTGGGCTGGTAACCCACAGCTGAAGGTGTACGTCCAAGCAGCGCCGAAACTTCGGAGCCTGCCTGTGAGAAACGGAAAATATTATCGATGAACAATAGCACATCCTGATTTTTTTCGTCACGGAAGTACTCCGCCATGGATAATGCAGAAAGCGCTACGCGCAAACGGGCTCCCGGCGGCTCGTTCATCTGGCCGTAGACCAGCGCCACCTTGGAATTGGCCAGGTTTTTCTGATCAATCACACCGGCATCACTCATTTCCTCGTAAAGGTCGTTACCCTCGCGGGTCCGTTCACCCACCCCGGCAAACACCGAATAGCCACCATGACCCTTGGCGATGTTATTGATCAACTCCATGATCACCACGGTCTTACCCACGCCTGCACCGCCGAATGCGCCTACTTTACCACCCTTGGAAAACGGGCAGATCAGGTCGATCACTTTGATTCCTGTCTCAAGGATCGAGCTGCTCGTGTCCTGCTCAACCAATGTCGGTGATTTACGGTGGATCGGGTAGGTTTTCTTGTGCCCGACCTCACCACGTTCATCGACCGGCTCACCGATGACATTAAATACCCGGCCCAGCACCTCTTCGCCAACAGGGACTGAAATCGGAGCACCAGTTGCCGTTGCAGCAACACCCCGCTTGAGCCCCTCGGTCGAGGTCATGGCCACCGCGCGTACCCAACCATCACCAAGATGTTGCTGCACCTCGAGGACAATACGCTGCGTTTGACCGGCAATTTCTATTTGCGTTTCAACGGCTTCGTAAACTTCAGGCAGCTTCCCTGACTCTGAAAAGTCGATGTCAACTACCGGGCCGATTATTTGTGCGATGGTTCCTTTGCTCATAATTAAACTCCTAACTCCTAAATTCTGTCTCCTACTCCAGCGCCATTTGTGCTGTAGCGATTTCCAACAATTCGTTGGTAATGCCAGCCTGGCGTAACTTATTATATTCGAGGGTAAGGTCTTTGATTAATCCCTTGGCATTTTCGGTCGCATTCTTCATCGCCACCATGCGGGCACTATGTTCTGAGGCGCGGGCGCTGAGAAATAGCTGGTAAATTGTCGAGTTGATTGCAAATGGCAGCAGTGAGTCGAGGACCGCATGCGGGCTGGGTTCAAACTTGAATCCGGCAGCCTCAACATCTTCGCTGAGTTCACCGGAAATATCCATCCCGAGATCCGGACCGAGGATGTCATCCAGTGATTTGACCGGTAGAATTTGGATCAAATGGGGGTGCTGCACCAGGGTGTTGACAAATTGCGTATAGAGGACACTGAACCTACTGACTTTGCCTTCCACAAATTGTTCGACGCAAAATTGGGCAATGCGCTTGGTCTCAGCAAACAGCGGCGTGTCGCTCACCGGGAAGTCAGCCAGCATGTCGCGCTTGGTACGCACCAGAAACTGGCCGACTTTGCGTCCCGATGCAACAAATGACGTATTCTCATCGGAGTTGGCAGTCGCTTCACGGAATAGGTTGGTATTTAGGGCACCGCACAGCCCTTTGTCCGGGCTGATGATCAGGATCAAGTGCTTCCCATCGTCCTGGTTGCGCAGCATCGGATGCAGGTTCGGATCAACCGCCTGCTTCACATGCATTAGCAACTCGTAAATCTTAAAGGCATAGGGGCGGCCGCTGAGGGCGCTATCCTGCGCCTTACGCATCTTCGAGGCAGCAACCATCTGCATCGCCTTGGTAATCTGCGAGGTGTTCTTTACCGACTTGATGCGGCGCTTGATGTCACGTGTGCTTGGCATGTGTTAATTATGTAGCTGGCTGCGATTACCCTGCTTATTTGAAGGTAGTTTTAAACTCGTCGATTTCTTTTTTCAGCTTATCCGTGAGTTCATCATCGATCTTGCCCTTCGCTGTAATTTCTTTCAGCAGTGCGTCTTTGCGGGTTGTCAGGAAATCTTCCAGGCGGCTCTGGAACTCGGCAACTTTGTCGACCGGCACCTCATCAAGGTACCCATTTTGCATCGCCCATAACGTTACCACCATGACCGGCACCTGCTTCGGTTGGTATTGGGTTTGCTTGAAGAGTTCAACGATCCGCTGACCGCGGTTAAGTTGAGCCTGTGTCTTGCTGTCGAGATCGGAACCAAACTGGGCAAATGCCGCCAGCTCGCGGTACTGAGCCAGGTCACCTTTGACCTTGCCGGCCACCTGCTTCATTGCCTTGACCTGTGCCGCCGAGCCCACACGGGACACCGACAACCCAACCGAAATCGCCGGACGAATCCCCTGATAGAACAAGTCGGTTTCCAGGTAAATCTGGCCGTCGGTAATCGAGATCACGTTGGTGGGAATGTAGGCCGAGACATCACCTGCCTGGGTCTCGATGATCGGTAGTGCTGTTAACGAGCCGTTGCCGTTATCCTCATTCAGGCGGGCACTCCGTTCGAGCAGGCGGCTGTGCAGGTAAAACACATCACCCGGGTAAGCCTCACGGCCGGAAGGGCGCTTCAACAGCAGCGACACCTGGCGATAGGCAACAGCATGCTTTGACAGGTCATCAAAAACGATCAATGCGTCCATGCCATTATCCATAAACCACTCGCCCATGGCTGCACCGGCAAATGGTGCCAGCAACTGTTTGGTGGCACTTTCAGAAGCTGGTGCCGAAACGATGATCGTGTAGTCCAGCGCGTCATGCTCTTCCAGGACCTTGATGGCACGGGCAACATTGGAATTTTTCTGGCCCACCGCAACGTAGATTGAGTACAGCGGACGAAACCCTTCCTGGCCTTCCTGTTCACGATTGATGCGCGCCTGGTTGATGATGGTATCAATAGCGATCGTCGTCTTGCCGGTCGCACGATCCCCGATAATCAGCTCGCGCTGGCCGCGCCCGATCGGAATCATCGCGTCAATCGCCATGATACCGGTCTGCACCGGCTGGCTGACACTCTTACGCTTTATAATACCAGGGGCAATCTTCTCAAGCGGATAAGTTTCCTTACTCTTGATCTGGCCCTTGCCGTCGAGCGGCTCACCCAGCGGGTCTACCACACGTCCTAACAATTCTTTGCCGACAGGAACCGAAAGTAGCTTACCGGTGGTCTTGACCTCATCACCCTCTTTGACGTGAAAGGCATCACCGAGCAGAATACAACCGACCTCGGTTTCCTCGATGTTGAGAGCCAGGCCAGTCAATCCACCCGGGAACTCAATCATTTCATTGAGCATGGCATCGCCCAATCCCTCGACGCGTGCAACCCCGTCACCGATTTCGCGAACGGTTCCGACGTTGCTCTTCGTCGTGGCTGTGCGTAAGCCTGCTATTTCTGACTCTATTTGTTGTAGGATGCTGCTGCTCATAGCTGTGTTTCTATACTCTTTTTTTGGTTAAAGTTTCTGGCTCAGGCGGTCGAGACGGCCTTTAATGGTACCGTCCCATACGTTGCTGCCAACCTGGACTCGCAGGCCGCCGATCAAGTCGGGGCTCACTTCAAACTGGGGATCGATTTGGTCGCCGTGGCGTGACTGTAAGACTTCGATGACTTTTTTCTTCTCCGGTGCAGAAAGCTCAGCGGCGCTCTCTACCAGTGTCAGCTGTTTGTTCAGTTCGAGCCGGAGAAGCCTTTGGAACTCCTTGAGGATTTGCACCACATGGCGCGGTTGCTCTTTGACCAGCAACTTAACAATGCCGGCCGCGCGCTGCTCGTCGACTATGCCATCGCGCAGAGACAGGCGCAACAGTGCACGTGATGTCCTTTTGGCTTCTCTGGTTAGTTTCATAAATTTTTAAGCTGCAGACTGCTTGGCTGCTTCTTCGTTCAAGCGCTTCTGGTCGTCCGGCGTCAAGACCTTGCCGGTTACCTTGGAGGTGGTATCGACAACCAGCCTGCCAATTTCACGTTTCAAGTCAGCCATCACTTTATCGCGCTCCGCGATAGTGGTCTCACGCGCCTTGGCAATAATCTGTTCAGCCTGGTTGATGGCTTCCTGTTGCTTCTTCTCTGTCAAATGGGCACTGCTCTCGCGGGCCTCATCGATCATCTGCTGGGCTTCAGCATTGGCCTTGGTGAGAATTTCCTCGTAGCGCTGCTCTGCTTCTGCCAACTGTTGCTTGATCTTCTCCGCATTGGCTTGCCCCTCTTCAATGCGACGCCGGCGCTCCTCGAGCATGTCGACAATCGGCTTGAATGCAAAACGGCTCAGCAAAGCGTACACCACGATAAATATGATCAACTGGCTCAGAAACTTCGGCCAGTTAATCGCGAACATGTTCAGAATTTCGTATACGGTTTCCATAAATTATTGAGGATTGCCGGGTGGAACTTAATCGGGCCAGAGCCACTCCTGTCTGCAACGCAGGCCAGGAGTGGCCCCAATAGCCGTCGCTTAGTACTGCTGGAAGGCCATCAGCAACGCGTAAATAGCAATCGCTTCCGCAAGAGCCATACCGATAATACCGATGGTAAGTACTTTACCAAAGGCACCCGGGTTGCGGCCAACCGCTTCAGCTGCTTTCGAGCCAATCATTCCAATACCGATCGCCGCGCCCGTACCCGCCAGGGCCAGGGTCAGCGAACCATTGATTCCGCCAGAGGCAGCGCCTTCTGCAGCTGCTGCAATTACTGGTAATATTTCAATCATCATTGTTTTGTTTCTTTGTTTGTGTTGTTTTATCCAGCCGCCCACGCTTTTCTGCGCATGGTCACGGACAGGAAATTTGTTTAATGGTCATGGGCCTCGTCTTCATGCGATGTGGTCAGCGAGATATACACCGCGCATAACAACATAAATACCAGCGCCTGTAACAGGCCGATCAGGATTTCCAAAAAGTAAAAGGGTAGCGGCAATATCACGCTCAGGATGAATGGCCAGGGTGCCGGCAAGGCATCGCCCAACCCGCCCATGGTAATTAATAGTGTCTCGCCGGCGTAAACATTTCCAAAGAGTCGCAACGACAGCGACACCGGACGGAAAGCGATCGATATAATCTCGATCATCCCAACAAAGATAAAGATTGGTAGCAGTGCTAACGCCAGCAATCCCTTGACCCCGCCCTTGGGGGCAAATATGTGGAGCAGGAATCCTCCTGCCCCTAATTCCCGCAACGTCCACCACAACCATAAGACCATAAAGAAGGCAGCGATCGCCAGTGTCGTATTCATGTCGGCTGCCGCCGGTCGCAGGATCGGGGTGTCTATGTAACTCGCGCTGAGAAATGGCCCGCGCTCACCTTCGGTCAGGCCGATCGTCCCGACCCCGGGCAACAGTCCAGACCAGTTGTTGATTACGATAAAAATGAAAATGGTCGCCAGCAGCGAAAAAACTTTCGGGATCATGTGCTTGCCGACAATTCCCTCCAACATGTTGTAGAGCCCTTCGATGACGCTCTCGAAGAGGTTCTGTTCCTTGCCGGGGACCAGTTGCATTTTACGTGTCGCTTTGCGGGCAAAAAGGATAATTGCAGCAGTGACAATCAGCGCGAAGACAGTGGAGTTCGTGATATACGGCAGCTCATCGCTGATTGTCTGGGCGGTCATTGAAGCCGCCAAATATGTCGGGGCAAACTCTAACATCCTTGATTAATCTTGTGTCTTTGCTGCTTTCATCATGCAAATGGGGAACTGGGATTGATAGCAGTACACTCCAGCATGTCTAGTAGAAATTTTACCAGCTGGAATAAAAGCACGGGAATCTTGATTGACAAGGTGGTTTTTGGCAGAGATTGCAAACGTATGACAGCCCCATCAGCCAACCGTGCTGCACATGGATATGTGTTCGAGCGTTTCCCGACTTTTACCCAGACATTTTGTTACCGTGAAGTTGGCGAGCTGAGCAGGCAAGGCCTGCCGCCAGCCGTATTTTCGGTCCGGCAACCGAGCGATGAACCACCGCAGGATTACGCTGCCGAAGTGGCAGAGAATGTCACTTACCTGCCTGAAGATGAGGCATTGACCAAGCTTATCAAACAGTGGCACTCAGAAAAAAAGATTCCGCGTGCGATGCGCCATCAGTTGATGGATTGGCCGGGACAGCTCGATAAGCATCGGGTTTATGCCGCCGCCTGGATCGGACCGCGATTGCGCCAAGCCGGCATCCGTCATGTGCATGTTCACTTTGCCGGGATCGCAGCGCGCACCGCTTACTGGCTAAAGAAATTTTACCGGATCAGCTACAGCTTCACCGGCCATGCCAACGATATCTTTCGCCAGGAAGAAAAGTTGCCTGTGCAACTCTCTGACTTGATCAGGGAAGCTGCGTTTGTGGCCACAGTGAGCAATTTCAGCGCTGCCGAGCTGCAGCGGCAATTTCCTGAAAATCGCAGTAAAATTCACGCTGCCTACAATGGCATCGCCCTGGATCAGTGGCCGTTGCGTGAGAATCCGCCCGCAGAGTCATCACCACCGCAAATAATCAGCGTTGGCCGGCTGATAGAGAAGAAGGGGTTTGGCGACTTGATCGAAGCCTGTGCGCTGTTGCAGCAACGTGGCAGCAAGTTTGTGTGTAAAATTGTCGGCGAGGGACCGCTGGAAAACCAACTACAGGAAGCTATCGACCACCATGGCTTGCAACAATCAGTAATCCTTACCGGGCCACAACCACAAAACCAAATAGCTACTTGGATCCGCCAGTCGCGCGTATTTGCACTGCCCTGCGTGGTGGAACAGGATGGTGGTATGGATAACCTGCCGACAGTAATCGTCGAAGCGATGGCATCTGGTGTTCCATGTGTCTCGACCACACTGGCCGGGGTGCCGGAAATGATCGTCGACGGCACCAGCGGCTATCTCGTCCCGCCCGGTGACACCAAGGCGCTGGCCGCCTCGATCGAACAGTATCTGGGTGACCCGCAGTTGGCAGTAGCACACGGACGTCAGGGAAGAGATCTGGCGGAGTCACGCTTTGCTCTGCCAATAACCGCTAGGCACCTGAAGCACTTGCTGGTTGCTTATGGTAAAATATTTCCCCCACTGGCTGCGTTGCGCCAGGATAGAAAATTGCTCAGTACGTGGCTTGGCGGAAGGCTGCGCAGGCTTATCCCGGCAGCAAAATAATTAGCTTGCTATCCAGTGCAACGAAATCGTAACAATTGAGTACTTCCAGTAGACAATCAACCATTACTAAATAAGTAAGCCTCACCAAAACTTCTTATGTACCCAGATATTATTCTTACCAACATCGAATCCGTACCCGGACGCACCATCCAGGAACATTATGGCTTAGTTTCGGGCAATACAGTTCGCGCCAAGCACCTCGGTCGTGATATTGCCGCCAGCTTCAAAAACCTGGTCGGCGGCGAACTCAAAGGCTACAGCGAGTTACTCCAGGAAGCCCGCAACGAGGCCATCAACAGGATGGTGGAACAGGCCAGGGCGTTGGGTGCCAACGCCGTGGTCAACATTCGCTTCTCAACATCCGCGATTACCCAAGGTGCCTCCGAGCTGTATGTGTACGGTACTGCGGTCAAGCTTGCGTAATACCAGCTATGGAAGACGGCAATTTCGAGGTCATTCTGATCCTGCTGGTTTATGCCTCGCCAATCCTGCTGATCCTGCTGGGCTTGGTCGTCGGATTCATGCTGGAGAAAAAGCATTTTAAGTCGATACGCGAGCGGGAAGCTGCCACCGGTGGATTCCCTGCTGTGCCGACTCCCGACTTTGATACCACGCGGCGTGTTGCTGAGACTCAGCTGGTGGTCTCGGGGGTTGTGATCTCATTAGACTATTTCAAGCGGGTGCTGGCTTCACTGCGGAACCTGGTCGGCGGCCGTGTACAAGCATATGAAAGCCTGCTGGACCGCGCACGCCGCGAAGCGATCTTGCGACTGAAAGAGCAAGTCCCTGACCACGATATTATTGTCAACCTGAGAATCGATACTTCAAATATTTCAAGCGTACAGTCCGCAAAAAAGAGCGCGATTGGTGCCATCGAAGTACTGGCAACTGGTACCGCTGTCAGGTACGAGTAGCCATGCGCTACGTCCAACGTGATCTCGGTGAAGCTGCTGAGGCCAGCAGCGGCGGTGGTGGTCGGCGAGTAGTGCGCGAAATCCTGATCCTCAGCGCCATCACGCTGGCCGCACTGGTAATACTGAATTGGGTATTAATTTTTGCTGCCGAAATAACTGTCCGCAACCTGACAATCGAGCAGGAACTCGAGCTGTTCTCGAAGGTCGATTCATTGCCAGGCTGGTACAGCGCAGATCAGTCGGATGAGAAAACCGAGCTTGCTCATATCGCCATGCAGCGGCTGATGGAGTCCCCAAAAGCACCGCCGGTTGAGCTGCAGTTGGTGTTCAGCGATTCAGCGGAGATGAACGCATTTGCAGTTCCGGGCGGGGTGATCCTGGTGACCCGTGGGCTATTGGATCAGGTCGAGTCAGAGGAAGAGATTGCGATGATCCTCGGCCACGAGATCGGGCACTTCGTTAATCGCGATCACCTGCGGCGCTACTCACGGCAAATCGGCACGGCACTGGCATTCGGAATCCTGCTGGGCAATGCTGAACTCGCCGATCTCATCAAGCTGGGCGACCAGATGGTTGGCCTGAGCACCAGCAGACATCAGGAACGACTGGCAGACGAGTACGGGTTAGAGCTGGCAATCTCAGCTTACGGCGCCGATGACAGCTTTTCCCGTATGATGCAAAAGTTGTACCAACAGGAAACGTTGCCGGATTGGGCGACCTTCCTGTCAACTCATCCGGGCGGACGTGAGCGGGTACAGGCAATCCGCCAACGCCTGCAGCAGGCTCAAAAATCAGGTAGTGACCGGAACCCCGACCCGCTGCGCTAGCCGGTTTATTCGACTCTTTGAAGTTCCTGCCATTGGATAGTCGAGCCGATATTAGGATCGTAGTTCGGGTTATCTGAATGAATATAATTTCCCCAACCGTCGCTCCAATGCTGATCAGCATATCCATGCTGGGAGGTACCGGTGACAGTGCTGCTATCATGGTATGTTTCCACGTCATGAATTGAATCGATTAGCTTATCATGTGACGACCTGCCGGATGATGATGACGAGCCTCCTGAATGGATGCCAGCGATGAAACTATCATGTGCCGTAGTGTCCATGGCAGCACGATGGCGGCGCATGATATTGGCTCGGAAGGCTTCGTTTTGCGCTGCCAGCGCACGGCTTTGTGCCATGATTGCTTCGCGGGCACGTCGGTTATCAATGAGTCCCTGGCGGAATTCGGCATCCAACTGCTGCCTTATATTGATGTGCATTTGAACCCATGCCGGGTTCGGCGTAGCAGACCGGATCATGTACGTGAACAGGCTGCGCCGCTGATCCATGATGTAATAAAGCTGCATTTGCGGCACTGTGTTACCGTCCTCTGGCAATG
>CAYUDZ010000059.1:0-15497 GCA_964443575.1 uncultured Chthoniobacteraceae bacterium
AGCCCCATCGCCTCCCTGTACTCGGCCAGCACGTTTCCCGCCAGAGTGATCGTATCGACATGCCCTTGCTCGATGAGTCGTGCCTTCTCCCGGGCAAGGGCAAGTGCTGATTTTTCGGAGTTTTTGTAAAATCGATGTTCTTTGCCAGAGAGCGAATAAAAAATCGTATATTGAAACTCGGATGTGCTGCTGTCAGCTAGTTGCCGCCTGTAAACTCTAACCGAAGCCGCACCCGACTTTATGGTTTTTGGCCATTCTTTTTTTTCCGGCTGTTTGGCCTTTCTGCCGGATTTTGTTCTGGTTTTTGTTGGCATTTTTAATAAATCTTTAGGTTTTCTTTAGGTTTTTAGCAAGATTTGAATAAAAATGCCTGCAAAGCAAGTAAATAAAAGGATCTTACTACGGGTTCGAATCCCGTTAGGGTCGCCAACTTTGTTGGCGAGTCCGAAGGAAATGAGAACCCGTAGGGTTCGAGCGCCACAAGTGCGTTAGCGCGATACACATATGCGAACGAAGAGAGCCTGAAATGCACAGCCTTGAGCGAAGCAAAAGGCAATCCCGTTCTTGTCCTACGAAGTTCCGTGCCAGCGGAACGTAGTAGGAAGGGTCGCCAACTCTGTTGGCGAGCGCGGGTTGGGCCCTGAAAACTGGGCCATTGAAAGAGTGTTAGTTTTCTTCCAGAAAGGAAATAGAAGGTGAGGGTAGGAGTCGCAACCTTGACTGTATCATGGCCCCATATCGTAATTTTTCCAGATAGCAATTGATTTATCCCTGCTACTCTGAGTAATTGCCGAAAATGGCTTTGGCTGCTAGCACTACTTGATGCGCAAGATTTTACATCGGGGAAAATGGTTATCTTACGGCGAGATCCAGTGGACTGACGCTCATGGTGACCAACGATCCTGGGAGTTTACCACCCGTGAAGGGACGGAAGGAGCGGTCTGTGTGATAGCCATCAAGCGCGGTCAACCTGACCAACTGATTTTGGTGAAGCAATACCGACCCCCGGTTGATGGTTTGGTTATCGAATTGCCGGCGGGACTGATCGATCCGGGGCATTCGGTGGAAGAGACTGCACTCAAGGAATTGCAGGAAGAAACCGGTTACCAGGGAAAGATACTGCGGGTTGGCCCGCCGATTTACAACACCCCCGGCATGACTGATGAGCATGTGACACCGGTTGTTGTTGAGGTGGCTGGACAGGGCGCACAAAATCTCCAGGGAGAAGAGGAGATCGAAGTCATTGAACTGCCACTCATCAGTTTGCGTGAAGCACTGCAGTCGCTGTATGAACAAGGCTTACTCATCGACGCCAAGCTATGGTCCATTGCAGAAGGTTTGGCACTGGGCTCAATGTGCTGAGGCATAGACGCAGATCCGATCACGATCACGATTAGGATTAGGATTAGGATGTCATCCCCACAGGCAGAGCGAATCGACGTAGTCGCGGGTGCCATCGCGGAGCCAGCCATCGAGCTGAGCGGGATCTTTAAGTTGTTGGCCGCGACTGCGTGAAACCACGAAGTAGTTAACCGGCAAACTGGTAATTGCCGACATATCGCCCCAGAGTTTTTCAAACTGTGAGACCGGGAACACATCTTCCTGGCCGTGGCCCCAGCGCTTTTTAACATCCTTGATAGTGATGTATGTGGGTAACCGCTGCGCGAACTGTCGGACTGCAGCGGCGACTTTGGTTGGATTATCAAGATCAGTGCGGGTTAGGCCGAAGTGTTCAAGTAGCGGGTCAATTTCAATCCAATTAGTCAGCGTGTTGTAGAAGCGTAGCTTCAATTCGTCTTCTTCGCGTGGCATGGCGAGTCCTTCGACCAGGCGTGGACGACCATCGACCCGTGCCAAGCCACCGCCGATATCCTCGATTCGCCGTGGAATAACTTCGAAGCTAATAGTGGCGCCCTGGCGACGATGCAGGCCAAGTAAGGCGGGATCGACTGCAGCACCGAGGGTATCGATATTATGCATTAGCAGCGTGCGCAGGTTGGGGCGGATCTCAAGCAGCCGCTTCAATGTGCCATTAAGCATCAGGTTAGGGATCTCAAACCAATGCCCGACCGGGTGCAGGCATTGCAGGGCAACATTATCACGGTAGCCCTTACCTTCACCGTTGGCTTTGGCCCAGTCGATCAGTGCCCCGTGCAAACTTTCGCGCATTTTTTGGGCGCGTTCGTCGAGTATCTGGTGGGCCCGCTCCTCCCAATTGAAGCGCAGGTCACGCTCCATCGGGATCATGCGCAGACCGATATTACGGCCACGCGAAAGAAGTAGCGGGCCATCGAACCCGTAGTTATTTTCGAACTCGAGGAACTGCTCGATCGGTTCATGGGTCAGGTAGCTGGTGGTAAAGACATGAGCCGGGGCAACTCCAAGCTCTTTGCCGGTGCGCTTGCTTTTAGCCAAATGGAGTTCGAGGAACGAACGGTGACGACCTGCAAACTGTGCAAACGGGTTGATTGCCTTGACCACGCCGGCACCGAGGGTCCAACGACTACCGGCACCGGCAGCCAATGACACGACAGCCACTTCGCCATCTGCGATCGCTGCGCTGCCAACTTTGTAGTCGGCATCGCTGGCGGTCTCACGAGTGTCGGTTACATCAGCAGATGAAACATCTTCAATACGCGCATTCCCCGGCAGGCGGTTCATAGCCATGCCGATAATGCCTTTGCGCAACTGATCACGGATGTGTTCGTGCTGTTCCGGATCAAAGCCATTCTCCTGTAGCAATGAATCGAGGTTCTGTTCTGTGGTGTCAGCGCCATTGGTGGCTTGCGGGAATAAGTTGTCGAATAGCGACTTGCCGGCAGAGCGGAAGCCTTCCTCCTGATTAATTCGTTGCTGGAATATGGCTAGCTCGGCGCGCTTGGACGGCGGAATTTTGCGGATATCCGTACGTAATAGCTGCGGCCAAACCAGCGGGTAATAGCGCGGCGTGAGCATCGCATCAGTATCTTCCAGCACGCTGCAAAACGTTCCATTTTCATTGATCGAAAAGTCATACACGACCGGATCCATCGCAAATGGCAGCGCTTTGACCAATTTGCCTTTAGTTTCGGTAAGTATATCTTTAATCCGGTTGCGGGCATGCTCGCGGATTTCCGGATCGACAATAAAGCCCATACCTCCGCCTGACATCCCGCCAAGCATCCAGAACCCCCAAAATTTATCGCCGAACTCACTGCGCACCTGCTCGATGACGCGTTCGGTAAAGTACGTCGTACACCACGGGATGATCGCTTGCAGCGGACCGTAGAAATGACGGGTAGTCAGCTCACCGAGTTGCCGGATATTACCTGCTCGCAGGGCATCGAGGATTTGCTCGAACATGGCCAGTGACTCCAAGCGACCATGCCACTCTGAGCCTGAGCGCAACAGGTACTTTTCGGTAACCATTTCGAGAATCGGTCCGACATTCTGGGCCATGCCACCATGCACCAGCACCAGGCTATCTTGAAGTTTTTGGCGTGTTTCAGCAGAAACTTCTTCATCACCTATCAAGCGGTGCTGCGGCAGCAGGCGGCCGCGACTGATTCCATGCTCCGGGTCGTCTGCTTCTGCCAATGCCCCGGTAATGGACTTGATGCCCGGCCAGATCCCCCCGGAGTCCTGCCAGCCGCCACCTGAGCCACCAAGCCACTCGCCGAGGATGGCGCGAGCTGCAGCAATCCTGCGTTCGTTTTCGGCCAGCGGACCATTGAGGGCTGCCGTTTGTCCGGTGGCCCGCATGCACACGCTGATCAGGCTTGCCAGCAGATTGGTAGAGACGGCTAACCGTGAGCCTTTGGGGATATTGTTGACTGAGCTGACCAACTCGATCCCGCGGCCCTGGCCAACCAGCCTTTCCAGCACTTTGGTGAGGCTAGACGGGGAGCCCTCGAGACCGATAGGAATCACACCGGACGCAATCAGTGCAGCTTTCAACAGGCCGTTGTAGTCTTTGGCGAAGTTGAACACGTCTTCTAAACTTTCGATCCGACTCACCGCACCAAGGTCGACGCTTACCAGTTGGATGACTGGTTCATCGATTACCCGCAGGAAGACTTCAATTGGCGGACGGGGTTGCTCGCCGCGTCCGCGCACGGCCAGGTTGATAGAGACATTAAGAACCTTGGCGGCCTCCGGGAAGTCCATGCCAAGGAAAAAGATATCGCTCCACGAGCTGTGGGTCAGATCCATGCGTACAGCAGTTTCTTCTTTGAGGATCGGGTACATGCCATTTTGCTGGTGCAGTAGTTCGGTGCGGAAGCGCAGCGGATGATCTTCTGCGCGACCGGTGCGGAACATCCACTGGTTGCCCCGGGCAGAACGTACTGAATGGCGGACTTGATTGGCCAGAAACTGGAGCCCAAGCTGGTAGTATCCGGTAGCTAAGGCGCTGCAGATCGTATCTGTGAGCCCATCAGCGTTGGCTGCCGCCTGGAATGCCTCGACGGCTTCGTGGAAGCGCCGCTTGAGCAGGTGCTCAAAACCACTGACCGGGATACAACCGGGTTTTACGTCAGTTAACTGTTGCGGTAAATGAAACCGATAGATGGCATATAAAAAAAACAGTGCCCGTACGCGCTCGTAAAGATTCGAGGTTTCCCTGCGAAAACGATCAAGCTCGGCGCATTCGTTGATAAGTTCAGCATCAGATAGGCCACGGCAAAGATCTTCCAGCGGTCTATCACGGATAGCACGATCCGTTGAGATGATGGTTTCGATGATTTCTGAGGCCATGGAACTGGTGGATGAGGAAAGGTTAAGCACGCAACGGAGCGAGCAACTCGATCATGTCAGCCAGTAACTCATCACGGTGGCTGCCGCTTAGTCCGATTGCAATTTGAGCTTTAAGCAGACCGTATCGTTGCTCCAGGTTGAAGCGGTAGCCATCCAAATGGACAGCTACATATTTCCCCAAGTTGACACATTCATTAAGCGCCTGCGACAGGCCAAGTGGAGTTGCCGGGTCATGATCATGCGCTTGGCGTGACAATGCCTCCATCACCACTGGCGTAATCACATGCATTCCAAAAAAGCACAGATAATAGGCGGTGCGCTGTCCCGGAACCAATAATTCCTGTTCGGCAAAAGTCGGCGTTGGTTTTTCTTTGACCAGTGTCACCTCGAACAGTCCCGGGTGGCCCGAGACAAGGCGCCCACCGATTGCCCCGAACTGCGCCAAATTGCTCTCATGGGTGGGTTCGACGGCTGAAACCAGGCAGTCCTGATTGCGTGCGGTCTCGACCAATTGCGCGGCGCAAGTCATGTTCGGGCTGTTGCTCACGTAGATGTGATCACAGACCATCAGCAGGAATGCCTCGTCACCGATGAATTCACGGGCACTGAGGATGGCCTGGCCAAAGCCGCGGCGTTCCGGCTGCTGACGGATAAAGTGCAACTCCAGCGGTACCTTGCCAGCGGCCTTGCGGTAAAGTGATTCATTCACCTCGTTGCCGATCACCACAGCGACCTCCTCGATGCCAGCGCCGGCGCATTCGGCCAGTTGCACGCTGAGCGCCGAGCATGGTTCGCCGTCACGGTCGATTAGTGTTTGTAGCGGGATCTGCTCCTGCCCCTTGCCAGCCGCAGTTATGATGGCCTTATTTATGTTCACAATGGATGATGATATGCAGACAACCGTTGCATACTAGTGAAAAGTGACAAGGCCACCCATAGGCGATGACCTGTTAACTTAATCCACTGAGTTTTATAGTAAAGAGGAACTGATCCGTTGCTGCTTAAGTTGTGTCTCGATTGCATATTTTAGCGCGCAGTACCCATTGGGCGTAGATGATGGTGACGATGGTCATGAGGACATTGATCCCGACCATGCCGAACCAGAATGTGTTGAGGTTGACCGCGAGCACCACAACCAGCAGGTGGAAGATCGCCAGCGGCAGGATAATTTTGCGCACTATCGCTTCGAAGAAGCCATAGATCGGGCGTTTGACGGCTTGCAGGAAACCGATATGGATGAATCCCATCACATAAGCCCATTGGATAAATGCCATCACCCGGGTGTAGTAAGTACCAACCTTAACCACTTCCGGATCATCAGTAAATAGCTGTACCAACTGAGTCGCAAACACGAAGAGCAGCACCGATGCCACCGATATCAGTATAATGCCGTATTTGATGCACAGGGCAACGCATTCACGGACGCGATCGTACTTCCCCGCACCATTATTCTGGCCGACAATAGAAATGATCGCAGCACCAAGGCCGATCGCCGGCAGCAAAGCCATTTGTTCGATCCTGGTGCCAACACCGAATGCGGCAACGGCTACCTCACCATAGATATTGAGGTAGTAAGTAGAGACAAAGAAGCCGAGCGCAATGGACATGAAGTTGAATCCGGCCGGGATGCCCTGATGGAGGATTTCTCCATAGATCTTAAAATCGGGCAGCAGTGACTTGAGTGAATCAAAGCGTACAAAATTACGCTTCAAGGCGGTAACAAACAGGAAGGTGCCACCCATGGCCTGGATCACGACGGTGGCCCAGGCGATCCCGGCAATACCCATGGGTGGCAGACCAAAACCACCATACAAAAACCACGGGTCAAGAATGAGATTGAGGAAGAATCCGACGATCAGAACATTTCGAAATGTTTTGCTATCGCCGTTGGCCAGCAGGATCCCGTTGCTGATGCTACTGAGCAAAAAGAATATGCCACCCCAAAACAGTGGCGAGACATAGTCCAGCGATAAATCATAATAGGTACCAGTGGCGCCAAGAATGCGAAACAATCCGGGAGCACAGGTCAAGCCGGTCACGGTCACAGCGATGGCGCCGACCAGCCCCAACGAATATACCTGGGCAGTCAGAGCGGCTTCTTTTTCTGAATCTTCGGCACCGATCGCATTTGCCACCAATGCTGAGGAACCCCGTGATAAGCCTTCGCTGATGGCAAGGATGATAAAGAATACTGGGAAGGATAGTGCCAGCGCCGCCAACGCCTGCGTCGAGACCTGCCCGGCGTAAAACGAATCAACGACATTATACATCGTGTTGAAGAAAAAGCCGATGCTCAATGGCAACGCGATACTACGGATGTGCTTGCCGAGGGGGCCGGTGGTCAAGGTTGCCTGCTTTTTCATTAGGGAAGTTAGTTATCTGCTAATTTAGAATTGTACCAGATAATAGCTGGAATTACTGATCCCAGGAAATCATTTCAAGGTGTACACGATGTGCTTTAGTAGGCATACACGATTAGGTTGCGAAGTAATTTATTATGTCGGCAAAAAATTTTAGTTGGTTTTTAGCATTGCGGTACTTGCGCCCCAAGCGGACGTTCCTATCGATCATCACGCTGATTTCAATCCTCGGCGTGACCTTGGGCATAACGCTCTTGATTCTTGTTATCTCGGTGATGACCGGATTTGACCGTGAGTTGCGTGAAAAGGTTATCGGCTTTGATGCTCACCTGATAGTCGGCTCGCAGGGACTCATCACCGATTGGCGTGGGGTAATGGATAAGGCGCTGGCAATCGACGGGATTGAAACCGGTGCACCGTATATCCAGGGACCGGTGATCGTCGAGCATATTAATCGCCGGATGGCACCCAAGATCCGCGGTATCGACCCTGAAATGGAGCAGAAGGTGACTGATATCCGGCAATTCATAGTTGCCGGGGAATTGGACCTTGGTGGAGATACTTGTGTACTGGGTTCAGAACTCGCGCGTGAGTTGCGTGTTGCAGTGGGTGACGTCGTTACTATTTATTCCCCTGGCAATTTGAACCAGATAATGGATCACCTTGAAGCGGTTGAACGCGGTGATGAGAAAGCTACGGATTTGCGTGACCTGGTGCTGCCTACCGAACTCGAAGTCACGGGGATATTTGAGAGTGGCAGGTACCTATATGACAGTGAGTTTTTGCTGGTACCGTTGTTTATCGGCCAGGAGTTGTATGCGCTTGGCGACTCGGTCCATGGCATCGCCATGCGTACTGCGGATCCGTATCTGGCTGAACGCCTGAAAGCCCAGCTTTATCCGGAGATTGAATTTCCATTATATCTGGCCACGTGGATCGACTTGAATCGTCAGCTATTCGAAGCAATCCGAATGGAGCGCAACGTGATGTTTTTTCTCTTGATGGCAATTATCGTGGTGGCTGCCTTTGGCATTATGAATACGCTGATCACGGTCACCGTACAAAAAACGCGCGATATTGGTGTGATGAAAGCTCTGGGTGCCAGCACCGGCCAGATCGTCTGGGTATTTTTGGTTCAAGGGATGGTAGTCGGATTATTCGGCAATGTGACCGGGCTAGCCATGGGGATCTCGCTGGTCCGTTGGCGCAATGAAGTGAGCCAGTGGCTGGCCGAAGTACTGCGGATCGAGATCTTTCCGCGGGAAGTCTATCAATTTTCCGAGATCCCGGCAGAAGTTATCGCCAGTGATGTCGCAATTATTTGTATCAGTGCTTTTGTGGTTTGCTCTTGCGCGGCCTTGATCCCTGCCTGGTTTGCGGCACGGCTCGATCCCGTTAAAGCGCTGCGCTATGAATAAAGTACAAGATTCCGAAAGCCGACGAGGCGTTAGCTGCCGGCCGGCGGTAGCGTCCGCATGGTTTTACTGACGATCGAGCGAATCATATTGTCACGCACACGCTCAGGTTGCCCGGTAGTAATCGGGGTGATTTCAGCAGCCCTCCAGAGAGATTTGCCGCTGTTGGCGTCAGAAAGATCGATTACCAGCATGCCGCGTTCGACATCAGTTATCTTTTTCCAGTTCTGGGGCAGCAAATCGCGGTTGCTATCGGCCGCCTGACCGTAGCGTTTGGAGCCAAAATAGCGGTCGACCACCCGATTGGAGACGCGGTCCTGCACTGCAACTAAAAATCCGACCGTCACATCGGACTCTTGCGCACTGACTTTCCGGTACCCGCGGGAGGCCATTTCCGATTCCAATGCCCGCTGTATTTGCAGGTAGGGTTCTGCTTCACCGGAGAGAAATGCCGCCTGATAATCGCCTTCTACTTCCCGCAGAAAACTGTAAGTCGTAATTTTTGAAAAATCGGCACCGGGATTGCGCTCACTCAGTGATTGCTGGGCTGGTGGTGTTGATGAACAGGCTATTAATGACAAAGCGAGGCAAATTGCAATGGGACGTATTATCATTTCGGTACCATAGACATTGCGACCGACACAGCGCAAACCTAATCAGTAAGTAAACTGCTGCAGTTAAGGATGTGAATAAACTGGATAATCTGACTAACAGGTTTACTTTAGTTGGGTGAACAATGTATTCATCCGACAATTCCTGCTACCGCTCACTCTTTTTTTTGTGCTCTGCGGTCACCTCTTGGCAGAAGTTGATAGCGAACAGTCACAGGAGCGCCGGATAATTGAAGTGGAAGAATGGATCATTCCCGAGCCGGATGAATTCTTTGCGGCGGTAGAAAAAAGCTGTGATGCAGACTGGTATAAGGCCAAGCGCCCGATGCTTCCTACCAACTTTACAGATCGTGAACAAACCGCATTAAACATAGGTGGCTTGTTGGCCGACGCGCACATAGCCGTCGAAGCCGGGGACGCTCAGGGCGCCAGCAACCTGGCTATGGACTTGCACGAGCTTTGTAAGGGATTAGGCATCGGCCCGAGTGTCAAACAACGGATCGATGAACTTGCTGAATTAGCTGCTGACGGCAACTGGCAAAAACTAAAGCTGGCCATTAATCAATTGGGAGAAGTCATAGCTGTCAGTCTGGCTTCCCAGCAAGATGAAGACCTGAACCTTCTTATCAGGGTAGGTAAATACTTACGCGGCATAGAAGTGCTCAGCGGAATGATTGCCGAGAATTATGATATAAAAGCAGCACGTCTGGTACGACAACCACACCTGGCAGGGTATCTGAGCGGTCAACTTGATCAGCTTCCCGCAGAAGTAAAGGCCAAGCCGATGCAACAGGAGTTAGTCGCCACGCTAAACGCGCTGAGGGAAATTATGAACAGCAGCGAAGGATATGTGCCAAGCAACGACGCCGTAGTCAAACTGCACAATATGGCGACCGAATTTAATGCCCGTATTGCAGATAGTGAGTAAATGATCATGCATAGAATTATTTTGATAGCGCTTATGGGCAGCAGCCTGGTGCTGGTATGTCCTACTTCAGCCCAGCAGATTCAAGCTGAGCCCCCCAGTGATGAGGAACTCACAACAGTGCTAGCGACATTGAGTGAGCAAGGTTATGCCGCGCGCCGCTATCGATGGAGCGGCACATTGGCTGGTGGGCACGAGTACGAGTTGCCCGCTGCGCTATGTGTCGGCAACGATTATGGCATGCTGCTACGGTTCGCGGCTGACGACACCGCGTCACGAGCCATAGTGATTAATGAGGAAGGTGAGAAGGTGCATACGACAACCGCAGAAATCGATTCTCGCACGCTGCTTCTCAAATTTCCGGCAGAATACAATGGCATTTACCGCTTGGTTTTCTCTGTTCCTGAATCACAGCAGCCCTTGCAGGCACAAGCGCTAATCCTTTACAAGTAAGTAGCGGCTACCTAACATCTAAACATGCGTACGACGGAAGGGTTACGGGGTACAGGGGTTAAGCAATTCTCGATCTTTCTGCAGAACAAGGTCGGGGTGTTGCTTGACTTGGTGAAGCAACTTAATGAAGCACAGGTAGAGGTGCTGGCTTTCAGTGTCCAGGATTCTATCGACACTGCCGTCACCAGAATGCTATTTAGCGATCCCGATCGGGCCAGGCAGCTTTTTGATGAAGAAAATATCGCCTACAGTGAAACTACCGTGATCGTGGTCGAACTTCCCGAAGTCTCGGACCTAGCCAAATTGCTGACTTGTATCCTGATGGCTGAAGTGAATGTCAATTTTAGCTACCCGCTACTCACACGTCCCAACGGGGTCTCTGCGCTGGTAATGCATGTCGAGGATAGTGAATGCGCTACCAATGTCATCGAAATGCACAATTTTAAGTTCCTTCTGCAGGAAGACCTGTCACGCTAAACCATATGGTCTACACAATGTTCGCTAAAGGCGTAAAGCGTGGTGTGAATCACCAAAGCCAGATATCTCAAATGATCAGGTTACTTGGGTACTGAGCCGCTGCGGTGGATGATCAGTTTATCGGTCACGAAGCCAAGAGAATCTGCCAGATGCTTCAAGCGGGTGAAGTCGGACTGGTTGATATCGGGCTTGCGTGAGAGCATCCACAGGTAATTGCGATCCGGTGTTCCAACCAGCGCATAGCTGTAGTCAGGAGCCACATCTATGATCCAGTAATTACCGCGTCGCGGTGCCGGAATGAGTCGAGCGGGAAATGCATTGATCTTAACCCGCAAGCGGGCATTGCCCGAGTTGGCGACCGGTGTAGCAATACCGCTGACCGAACGTTTCGATCCATCGCGAGATATGGAAGTATTCAGTAATGCCATGGTGCCATCACCCAGCAGGGTGTACTCAGCTATCGCCCGCTCTTCATCGCCCTGGTAAAATACCGGCAACCGGGCCACCTCATACCACTTGCCGGCATATTGATTGAGGTCGACCAGAGGGACAGTAGGTAGCGCTTGCCTGGTAGTTTGGCAGCCAATAAGTGCCAGAAAAACGACTGAGGCGGCTATGATAGGCAGCAAGAGGAATTGGTAGCGGATCATGATTATCAATTACTCGGAATACCGGGCTGAGGCAAGGCTGTTGTTTTTGTTGCAGAATTCGCTTGCTGGTGATTGACAGCGATAAGCAATCTGATAGTTTCAGCACTTTCAATCAGGAAAGATCACTTACAATCTCAACTAATAAAACTATGGCTACGACAAAAAAATCAGCGTCTAAAAAAAGCGCAAAAAAATCCCCAAAGAAATCTGAAAAATATGTTTACCATTTCGGCGGTTCAAAAGCTGACGGTAATGGCAGTATGAAACCATTGCTCGGCGGCAAAGGTGCCAACCTTGCCGAGATGAGCCGCATCAAGCTACCTGTCCCTCCCGGTTTCACGATCACCACGGAAGTTTGTACCTACTACTACAAGCACAAACGCACTTACCCAAAAGTCCTCCAGGCACAGATTGCCGAAGGCGTTCGCAATATGGAAAAGAATATGCGAACCAAGTTTGGTGACGCCAGTGGTTTTCCTTTGTTGTTGGCGGTGCGCTCCGGTGCGCGTGACTCGATGCCCGGTATGATGGACACGATCCTCAACCTCGGGCTGAACGACGACACGGTGGCCGCCCTGGAAAAAGCAACCAAGAACTCATGGTTTGCCTACGACTGCTACCGTCGCTTTGTTCAGATGTATGGTGACGTGGTACTCGGTGTACAAAAGCTACCCCATGAGGATGAGGAACCATTCGAGGTTGCAATCCATAAGCTCAAGCACGAACGCTACAAGAAGGATATCGATGATACAGAGCTCACGGTTGACGATATCAAAGAACTGATCAAGCGCTTCAAGGCATTGGTCAAGAAGCGCACCGGCCATGCGTTTCCGGTCGATCCGTGGGAACAATTGCACGGTGCTATTGGAGCCGTATTTGGCTCATGGATGAATGACCGCGCGATCGTCTATCGCCGTAAGTACCATATTCCCAGCGAGTGGGGAACCGCCGTCAACGTCCAGGCGATGGTATTTGGTAATACCGGTGAGAACTCTGGTTCAGGCGTTGCCTTTACCCGCAACCCGGCCAATGGCGAGAAAGAGTTCTACGGCGAGTACTTGATCAATGCGCAGGGTGAAGATGTGGTTGCTGGTGTGCGTACGCCCGAGACCATGTCGGAACTGGCTAATGAAATGCCGGCAGCCTTCAAGGAACTCGACCGGATTCGTGGCGTCCTCGAAAAACATTTTAAGGATGTCCAGGACTTTGAGTTCACCATCCAGGATGGCAAAGTCTTCATGCTGCAAACACGCAACGGTAAGCGCACCGCGATGGCGGCACTCAAGTTCTCTGTCGATATGGTCAATGAGCGCCTGATTGATTGGAAGACTGCGATCAACCGAAACCCAGCCGACCAGCTCGATCAACTTTTGGCTCCGGTCTTTGAGGTTGCCGATGTCAAAAAGGCGACCCAGATTGCTAGCGGGCTCCCGGCAGGCCCAGGTGCAGCATCCGGTAAGATCGTCCTGAATGCCGACCGTGCTGCTGCTGCAGAGGCGAAAGGCGAAAGTGTCTTGCTGGTGCGTAATGAAACGAGCCCGGAAGATTTGCGCGGAATGATCGCTGCAGATGGTATCCTGACTGCCAAAGGCGGAGTTAGTTCGCACGCGGCACTGGTTGCCCGTCAGATGGGTAAAGTTTGTATCTGCGGTGCAGCCGAGCTGAATATCGACTACGATAAGCGCACGCTTAAGGTCAATTCCAAGACCTACAAGGAAGGCGAATGGCTATCGATCGATGGTACCACTGGCACCGTCTATGAAGGCAAACTCAAGACCGCACCTTCTGAGATCATCATGGGCATGTTGCATGGCAACAAAGCGGCCCAGAAGACCGAGAAGTACCAGATGTTCGAGAAACTGATGGGCTGGTGTAAAAAGGTCTCGCGCTTGGATGTCCGGACAAATGCGGATAATCCGGAGCAGGTGAAGAATGCTGTGGCCTTCGGGGCATCTGGTATCGGCTTGTGCCGGACCGAACATATGTTCTTTGAGGGTGACCGCATCGATGCCATGCGTGAGATGATACTGGCTGTTGACGAAAGCGACCGTCGTAAGGCACTTAAGAAATTGCTGCCGTACCAGCGTCGCGACTTTGCCGGCATATTCAAGGCGCTAGACGGGCTACCGGCTACCATCCGCCTGCTTGACCCGCCGTTGCATGAGTTTTTGCCTCACACCAAGGAGCAGCAGCTCGATTTGGCGCGCAAACTCGGCGTTGAAGTCGAGCATATTATGGCGCGCGTTGAAGAGTTGCATGAATTCAACCCGATGCTTGGTCATCGTGGCTGCCGCCTGGCTATCTCCTATCCGGAAATTGCCGAGATGCAGGCACAGGCGATCTTTGAGGCCGCTGCCCAATGCGTTGAGAAGGGAATTAAGGTAAATCCGGAAGTCATGATTCCGCTGGTTGGGTTCTCACGTGAATTCGAGCTACAGGCAGAGATTGTCCACAGAGTTGCCAAAGAAGTCATGGCTGCCAAGGGCACGAAGTTCAAGTACCTGGTCGGAACCATGATTGAGGTGCCCAGAGGTGCTATCACTGCTGATGAAATTGCAGCGCATGCGCAATTCTTCAGTTTTGGTACCAATGACCTGACCCAAACCACCCTCGGCGTCAGCCGTGATGATATGGGCAGCTTCCTCTCATCCTATACTGAGAACGAAATCTTCAGGAAGAATCCATTTGCCTCGCTCGATACCGAGGGTGTCGGGCAGTTGGTCGAAATTGCGATCCAGAAGGGTAGGGGAGTCAATGAGAAATTGAAGCTTGGTATCTGCGGTGAGCATGGTGGCGATCCAAAATCTGTCGCTTTCTGCCACAGCGTTGGCCTCGACTATGTCAGTTGCTCGCCATATCGTGTACCGGTGGCCAGACTGGCCGCTGCCCAGGCAGCACTGGGCTAATCAAAACCAACTATCAACTTCAGCAAGCCGGTGCCGGGTCCGTAGCGGATCGGCACCGGCTTGTTGCTGTCATGAGATAAGTTGTATATAATAAAAGATATGAAATCAGCATACGAACTGGCAATGGAACGGCTGGAAAAAGCCACCCCGAGCAAAGCGCTGACTGACAACCAAAAGCAAAAGCTTGCGGAGGTTGATGCCAAATACCAGGCGAAGCTGGCCGAAAAGGAAGTCTTCCTGCACGAGCAACTGGAAAAGACTCAAGACCCCGTCGAGCGCGAACAAATCGAGCACCAGCTTGTTTCCGAAAAAGCGCGCCTGGCGGAAGAGCGCGAGGCAGAAAAGGACAAAGTGCGTAATGCCGAATAAAGCGCTGCAGCTTGGCGGAACTGCATCGCGACATTGCCTTCCGCTGTAGAAATCACAGATCCATGGCTGGTGACCAACCGCTGGTTAACTACCCGGGATAAGCTCTATGGTTTCGCCATTAGTCGCCTCTACCATTTCTACGACTTCGGAGCGAACTTTATTACCCTGGAAATTATGAGCGATAACTCTGGTTCGATTTCTTCGTAATTTTCTAGTCAACTTCTTTATCGTATCCGCGTCGATTCTGTCCGCAAAATCGGCAAACCAATAAATGGTGTCAGTGTTATATTCATCCAACAGGAAATCGAATACAAAATTGGTCGCCTGAATGTCGCCCCCGTAGAGAAGATACAGATTATCCCTTTTATCGAAGTATCTACGGATCTCCCTGCTCTTTTTTGCTCCAATTTTCCCTAAAAAGTCTTCCAACTGAGCAACCGGGGAACGCCTCATTGCGTTGTTGTCGCCCTCTTTATCGCGATCCTGATAGGAGACGATCCGCGGTCGACCGGGAACTACAGCTTGACCGTTTATTTTACTAGGAATATTATTAATATCCGACATGCCGCAACCGACCACAAGCACCATGTGGGAATC
>CAYUDZ010000060.1:0-15414 GCA_964443575.1 uncultured Chthoniobacteraceae bacterium
ATAGCTCGATTGAGTTTTCATGGGCTATGAGTTAAGGGTTAGAAATTTATAGGTGGCAAAACCGGCCACACTGAGAGAAATAAAAGCGATGAACAGACGCGCCGGCTCCGGGCGGCCGTTTAAAGACTCAATCAGCGCCTTACGCCTGAATACATCTGCGCTGTAGTCCCGGCCGGTCGTTACCGCGTCAGCCGGCAGTCCGGCAGAGAGAGCGCTTCGAACCCGCGAGGGTCCTGCGTTGTAGGCGGCTACGGCTGAGCCCGGATCGCCACTAAATTGCCGGATCAGCCCGGCCAGGTACTGCGCGCCATAATGGATGTTCGCCTTGTGATCATCGTTGGCGTGGCGGGATGTGAACTCCGGGTGGTATCTCCAGTCGATCTGCATGATGCCAATTCCGTTGCCATTGTCGCCGGTCCAGTTTGCATCCAGGCTTACTCCCATGCTACTTTCCCGTGACGCAATGGCCAGAAGCAGCGATACGGGAAGTTGATGCCGCCGGGCGGCCTGGGCAAAGTAGTCGTAGAGGCCGCGAACGCGCGCATAGGTGAGCTGGGCCGAAAGAGCGATGGACTGGTTCATTAGACAAGGATTTCGACTTGGTATTCCACCAGGGCAAAGGCTCCGGGCTGAACCGTTACCTGGTCATCGGGGTGAAGGGCTGTCCGGGCATATTGTTTGTTTGCAGCAAACGTGGGGCTGAAATCCCAGTTGCCGCGAAGCCCGATTTCCCGAATCACAATGGGTTCAGCGGTTTTGTTCTGAAACAGGCGGCTTACCGAAAAGACCGCCTTGTTTGCCACCGGGTCGACCGTCAGGTCGCTAAAGTCCATTCCATGATACCATAACTCTCCCGGCTGGTCTCCGTGCGGGATCAGTCCAAGCAGGTTCTCATCGGTCATACTGACAAAGGTGTTATCGCCGCCGACCTGCACGCCGTATTCAAAGCCCTTGTAATTTCCACTGGGGTTTGCCGAGGAGGAGCCGCCGGGAGCAGCCATATTGAATATATGGGTACTGTCATAGTCGTCCAGGCGGGCCAGATTCCGAAGCCGGGTCATAAAATTTTGCAGAAACCCGCCGTTGGTCCCGTCAAGGTCTGTATTTTGCGTGTCCGGAGTCAGCTCAATAATGACTTCGTAGGCCACTGTCAGGGTCTTGTTGGGCGGAACAATGATGCCTTCGTCCATCGTATCGCGTGCGAGCAGGATTTTTGCCCGTCCGGGAATGTTGCTGGCCGTATAATCTGAGGCTAGGCCAATTTCCCGGACCGTGATATCGGCCGCCGTCTGATTGGTAAAGGAGCGGGTGATCACAAACCGGCTGGAGGGTTTATCGGTGGCAAGCGCCGAGACGTCTCTCACACCGTGATGAAGTTCGCCGGCGTCCGATCCGTGCCGGATCATTCTATGGAGCCACATATCTTCCACATGAACGGGCGTGTTATCTGAGCCAACGACCGGCCACCAGGATTGAAAATACCTCCCGTGGGTTTCGCTGCGCGAAGAGTCCTCAAAGCTTACGCGCCGAAAGTAGCCACTTCCGTTCCACTGGCCCGTGATCTGCACAGGAGCGCCATCCATGTTGTAGATACTGCCCCAGATTTTATCGTAGTCTGATACCTTATAAAAGCCGTTCAGATATGCCAATTCCCCTGTAACCCCGTAGATGTAGAGAAAATCGCGGCCAATATTGCTCCAGTAAAATTCGAAATATCTGTTGTATGAAGATCGTAGCCGCGCGGTTCCGATAATCTCGTCGTAGACAAGCCCGGTAATCTCTTCGTAGTTGGTTGTAGTGGTTGGAATATTCGGGCGGATGGTTCTCCCACCGTGAAACTGGCTTCGCAGGTACATGGCAAAATTGCCGACCATGCTGTCGCATTTAAATTGTTTCAGTTGCTTTCCTTCCAGGGAAATACAGGCCTGCATATCCAGGCCCTGGCTGGATTTGCCGATGGTTAGTGTTTGTTGAATGGTGTTCATAATCTTAGGTGATAGTTAAAGTTGTCACGGTTCCGATTGTTGTTTTTTGCCCGTCGGTTGCCGCGGCTTCGGCCACATCTTTTGTCGCCGCCGAGCCGTAGAGCGAGAAGCTCTCGCTCGCATGGGACTCCGTTGAGGCCGCGTCAAGTATCGTGGAGGGAACGCCGGCACTTTCGCGGTGATGACTGGGCTGAACAGGGTAGACGCGCACATATACGGCTCCCGCCCTGGATTGAAACAGCATTTTTTCGGGTACATAGACCGAATAAATGGCCGATACCAAGGTTCGCCCGGCAGGGTTTATCGCCCGCACGCGGAAAAAGTGTTCGGTGTCGATATAGGTAGTTGGAAATGCGCGATAATGGTATCGTTCATACAGAGGCATGGGTTCTTCCGGATTGTATCCGGGCTCGCCCGGCTGGAGGTACTCCACCGGAGTTCGGTACGGAACGGAGTTGTCGTAGCCATAATCAAGCTGTCCTGCGGCGCGCTCACCGGTTGCCCAGGAAATGATCAGGTTTCCCCCATGAAGCATTCCTGAAACCACTCGCAGTGCAAAGCCTTCTCCAAATATTCGTCCTGAAATCTTGCTCATGGCTTAATGACTCCAGTAGATTTCCGTTACCAGGGCTTTTGAGTCCGCCTGGGCTCCGCTTGACTCATCCCATAAACCCATAAAAGCGCCCTTGTACAGCTCACCATAGGTTCGCAGGTCAAAGTGAAGGGTCTCTCCGGCCCGGATTTTGAAGGTGTAGTGGGTAGGAGTGATCCGCTGGCCATCGAGGGCGATCATAAGCTCGCCGCCACTGTTGTTATGGACGATGACGCCCAGCCGCCCCGGATTGGCGTTGACCAATCTCACCGGTGATTCACCCTGTTTCATGACGGGCGAGATGGATGTACCTATTTGTTTACCGGTAGCGGTAGCCACCGATCCGGATCCACTGATACGAATTTCACTTAAAAGTGAATCCAGCTTGGCCGAGAGTTCACAAAGAGCCTGTATGAGCTGATTCCACATGTCAGGCCTCCTGGCTGGCAAGTTCAGCCTGAACAACGTAGCATTCACACAGAAAGCTTACGGCTGCGGCTTGTCCATTTTGGTTCGTGGCATACACATCAAAGGGAACATTGGCCCCGACAATGAAGGGCACGTTTGCATATTTGCCGTCGAACTCGTCATTGATCTGGTCGATAAACAGCTCACTGCGAACCGTGGTGTTGTACACCTTCATGGAGGTGGTGATGCCAGATCGATCACTGCTCATGGCAATTCGGCGGACCTCCACATCCACGCTCTTACTCTTCACGCCGAGATCAGCGTTGATCCCACCGGCCGGGACTAAGGCGTGGCCGTACAGAAACCGGGGCGCGGGAATCGGGGCGCCGATTTGCTCGTAGGCGCGCTGAAACCTGTTCATGGCATACTGATCGTAGCCGATGAGCTGAATGTTTACGGTCTGTGGGGCGGCTGCCTTGTTTTCCAGCTCAAAAACCATGTTGTTGTTCTTTTGAATGATGAAGGGGGCAAGCAGCCCGTCGATGGATTTGAACAGGGTGTGAACCACCGATAGCTGCACGCCCCGGAACATGTAGAGGTCTTCGTTCAGCCGGGCAGAGACCATGATCTTGTTCATATCCTGGCTGTAGGGCAGAATGCTCCGCACGCCGAAGCTTTCTCCACCCATCCCGTTCATGATGATCTCGCCGGTGGCCCCGGCGGCAAGCTCCAATGATTTTGCGGGGTTGTAGGGCGAGGATTCTTTCGGGGGTAAAAAGTTCTTTATGATTCTCATATGTATAGTCTTGGTTAGCCGCGGTTGAATTAAAAGTACCGGCCACTATGGTGGGTGGCCGGTACCGATGATGGATTGGGTTACGCGTCCACTTCTGCGACAACCAGAGAGGCGCGAAGCCAAAGCGGGCCCTGGCCCGACTGCGCCCAGTTGTCAGCGGAGGGGAAGACAGACGCGTCATCAAAATGTACGGCAAGTGAGACGGTCTGGTTCACGGCCAGATCGAAGGGATCCGGCAAGCGGTACTCGCCGGCAGATTTCAGCGAAGCGATGCGCTTGAAAGTGGCCACCGCGTCCACTGTATTGTCCGTTGCCGAGACAAACTGAAGGCCGGTGCCGGCAAAGTTGGAAAACTCGCTGATCGGCGCGCGCAAAAACTCCTTGTTGTCGTTGTCGGCCTGAAGCAGGATCGCGGCGTCTTTCAGCCCGTTCACAATGCCGCGGGCGTCGATGCCATGGGCGGGGTCGTCCTCGATGAACTGCTTGGTCACCTCGAAAGATAGTCCGAGAATCCGGCGTTTCATGGCTCCCGGAAAGGGGTTGCTCACGTAATTGTCCCGCGTGAGTTTGCGGTTGGCATTTGCCGGGAAGAAATTAATGACGCTTCGGTTCTGCTTTACAAGCCGGGTGTCAAAATAGGTTTTGATCCGCGCGGAGGCAGGAACCAATGCTTTTTTACTGATTCGATTGCTCATAACTGGTGTTGTATTTAAGGGTTATTTTTTTGGCTTTTAGCCGTTGAGTATTACCAGTACCCCCCTTATGTGCCGCCAGAGCGATGAGGTGCATGCTTACACTTCGATCGTGTTTTCTACTTCAAGGGACGTTTCAACATCTTCTACATGCTGGGTGGTCTCCCTGGGGCGTGGAAGCTCGCGGTAGACGTGGCTGGTATCGGCCAGTCGCGGGCCTCCTGTGGTATAGGCCGATCCATCCATCAGGCCCTGGGACGGGGTCCAGTCGGGCATGATGAATTTGATGACTTCCATCACGCCCTGTACGCCCATGCCCATGGCAAGGCCGCGGACATGGTTGTTTTTGCTCATCAGCGTGAGCAGAACGCCCGCCGTCAGCGGGATTCCGGCCCTTGTGGCCTGCTGAATGGTTGCTGATGCATTGCCGGTCAGCAGGGGGACGGCCAGGGCACTCACCTGAGCTGCAACCGCCTGGCCACCGAGGATGTATCCGGCGGTAATCGCCTGCTGTTTAAACTCGGAAACGGCCTTCCCGGTTGTGATTTTACTTGTTGTTGCCATAGTACTGCGTCTTTGGTTTGGGTTTTCGATTATATGTAGCTCGGAAGGATTCTTTGCGAACAGTCGCTCTTTCATGGTCGACTTCTTTGGTTAGTCGGGCGGGCTCAGTTAAGAATGCCTCTGCCGTCTATGTTTATGTTTGCGATGATGGTCACATCACCGTATGTGAATACCGGCCGCTTTCCCGGATCGAAGTAGTGGAAGTAGTGATTGTCCTTGCCTTTCTGGTCGTCGGCGTAGATCACCTTGTCACTTACGTAGAGAATCCGGTCGGCGTGCCCGGCGCTGAGCAAGGTCTGCCCGGAGGGCGGAAACAGCTCATAGTCGTACTCATCAGCAGGGAAGTGGTGAAACTCCTCATACATCTCTGCTGCTTTCTTGTCATCTAAAGCTCCTTTTGCGAGCTTCATTAAGTTGGTTGGAAATACAAAAATGGTGGTTCCCTGCCCGTCAATAATCATGGCCAGATCATCGCCTTCGGCCTCGATGCGCTGCATATGGCCGTTGGCGCCGATAAAATCCAGCTCTTTGACGATTCCGGCGTAGACCAGCGGTTGTTCATAAAGGGTGTTTAACACCGCTGGAAGCTTTGTCGGGGCAGGGGACGGGGGGCCACCACCTGCCTTATTTTCCCGGAAGGTTTTGGGTGAGCCGCCCTCGCCTTTCAGCGCACCAACATCGCGCACTGTGATCGTTTTTTTGATCTTGTAGGTCGGAGCAATCCGGTTAATCTCTTCGTAAAGCTCGTTTCTGTCCTGGTAGGAGACCGCGACCAGTTCATTAACCACATCATTGAGCCGGATCACCGTTTTTTGATTGGCATCCAGATCTTTTTTAGCAGATTCCAATTCTGCTTTGGTTGAGGTGAGCACGCGGCCAAGCTCGGCAAGGGTTTTCTCGGTCTGCTTGAGGTCCGAGTGAAGCAGTTCCATCCGGCCCAGAGAGGTTCGCTGCCAGGCGCGTTCAAGCGCCAGAAACAGCCCGGCCAGTTTCCGGCGGATAACCGGCTGCCATTTTTTTGCCCCGAACATGCCGAGCTCTTTTTTAATCTCTTTGAAGCTCAGCGGATTGCCCTGCGAATCCGTTTTGGCTTTTTCAGCCTCCAAATCTACCCCATACTCCCGGTAGAAATCCTCTTCGGTGGCGATGATGTTGCCAAGATTGCCGGATATCGATTTGCCCTGGCCGGTTTTCTCCTCCAGCGTCCAGCCGAAGGACTCGTCCAGCTCCGGGGCGGCCATCCGTTTGATAGCGCTCCAGCTGGGTTTGTTGTAAAAGGTTCGTTCCGGGCGGTTACTATCGGGAATCAGGTGGAACCACACCCGGCCATTAGCGTTATTTTCGGGAACATCCAGCTCGGTTTTCATCCGGAAGCTCGATATTCGTTTGTTATCCGAAGAAAGCTCAATATCCAGCTGGTACGGCTCGCCGTTCCAGCCAAACTGCGCCTGGAACAGGTTCTGCTCCAGTGCCTGTTTTGCGCTGGCCGGCAGCCCGGACGCCTGAAGAGCTTTTTCGCGCTCCACTACGGTTTGCCTTTTTTCCTGTTTTCCGGTGATATCAGCGGCGGCCTGCTTTTGGCTCGCCTCCAGGCGCTGCACCTCTGACTCCAGGTTGCCAATCTTATCTTCCAACAGGTTCTTTTGCGCTAAGGCCTCAAAGAACTGCTTCACTCGCGGGTCGGAGTTGGTGGCGGCGACCATCTGCTCGTATTCAAGAGATTCACTATCGCCATCGGTCAGGGTTTCCCGCGCGGTGCCAAAGAACAGGTCATTGATCCAGCTCTGCTTCTTGGAGACCAGCTCCAGCCGGTACTGATCGAACGAATCCTGCATCAGATAGTAGTGAATGTTGACCTGCTCGTACTGATTGCCCTGGCGTAGGCCGCGCCCGTTGCGCTGCTGAATTTGCGAGGGCGTATAGGGCACATCCATGTGATGCATATCGGTTGTCCAGCGCTGAAGGTTCATCCCTTCGGCGATGGACTGGTTGCCAATAATGACCCGGTACTTGCCCTGGTTAAAATCGTCCTGCACGTCTTTTTTCAGGGCCTCTTTGTCGTCGGCGCTGCCAACCGCGTAATCAGAGCCGTCTTTATGGGTTCCGATGATGGAGCCGTTGATAATGGCAATCTGCCCGGAGGGAATTCCGGCTTTTACCAGCTCTGATTTGATGAGCTGGTGGAAGCTGCCACCCTGGGAATGATGCAGGCTGATCCAGTCGCAAAAGATGATCTGATTGCGGATGGCGGGCCGCGCGGGGTTTGACCGGCGTGCCTGGATCTGCTCCCACTGAGTATTGAGCTTCTTCGCACGCCCAGTGGCCTCTTTTTCGCTGCCAAAGATCCCTTCTTGCCAGGTGTGTTCTGGTTTCTTGGCCTGCAGAATGTGAAGGGGCTCATATCGTTGGTTTTTGCTGTCCAAAACCACCCAATAGCCGTCTTTTTCTTTTACCACACCGGTACTGGTGATCACCTCAATATGAGACGGATTTGATCTCATGTGCGGCGGCGAAATCGCGGCGCGATCTCTGCCGGGCCTGTCAAAGAAACTGCCATACATATCTTCGGCAGTGAGGGCCGGCCCCGGATTGGATCGCGCCTTGTACGAGGAAGCCACTCCATCAACCAATGCCCCCAGTTTCAGGTAGCCGCGGTCGATGCCCTCGAAATCCTTGTCATAGACCCGCAGATCGGTGGCAATCTTACTACCATCACCGGTAATGACCAGGAAATTATCGCGCGTCTCGCACTGGCGGTCTTTCATGCAGGCCAGCACATCATTGGCACGTAGAATGATATCATCAAAGAGCAGCTTGTGCAGCTCGCTCGGCTTAATGATCACATTTCGGGAATGGGCCGCTGGCCGTTTGAATGTGGGCTGGAGCACCTTGGGTTTTCCGTCTTTTCCTTTTACAGGTTTACCATCGCCGCCCGTAATGTAATCGGGGTGATCCTTGTAGAACCGGATGAGCTGATCATAGCTCTTGATGTCCATGACTTCATCGATAATGGTGCGCATTTCAGGCAGGTTATAATACCCGGCCACCACGCGCTCGGAGCGGTACTCGCCATTGGTCTTCTTGACAATCTTTTCCTCTTCGCGGACAAACAGGCCAATGAAGTTGTCCAGGTTCTCGATTTCGTATTTCGCCAGAAGATCCGGGGCGCACAGGTTGAGCATGTGCCAGACCTCCACCGGGGAGTTGACCACCGGGGTAGCGGTGAGAACAAACACGTTCTTGTAGCCAACCTTACTGAAGAGCCAGCGGGTTTTTTGCAGGGCGTCCTCGGCGCGCTGCGATGGTTTATTGGCGGAAATTCCAAGCTTGGCGGCTTTGGCTGATCCCAGGGCGTTCTTGTAGAAATGCGCCTCGTCAAAGAACAGGCAGTCCACGCCCAGCTCGTCAAAAAAGATATCGGTCTCCAGCCGCCTGGCCTGGCTGACGCCCCGTAGCTTGGCCTCCCACTCTTCCATCTGCTTTTCCAGGCGCTTCATCATCGAGGTTTTGGCCGTTTTCGAAATCGCCTGGTCTTCCTCGAGCAGATCCTCAAAGTTTTCCAGTATCTCATTGAAGTACTCTATTCGCTCCTGGTAAATGCGGGCCTGCTCGCCGGGCGAAAGCGGCAGGGATTTAAACGCATGATCGGCAATAAAAATCGCATCCCAGTTGTAGAGCTGGGCCATGGTAAGCTCTTTGTGTTTGCTGGCGGCCGTCATTTTCATGTTCAGGATTTTGGCGTCGGGAAACAGCATGGAGTACTCCTCCACCCATTTCTCCTGGACTTTGCCCGGCACGACAAACATGGGCTTTCGCGCGGCTCCCTGTTGCAGCAGCACCTGGCTGGTAATGATCGAGGCGAGCGTCTTGCCCGCGCCTACATCATGGCAGTTGGCCCCTTTACCGTTCCAGACCAGCTTTTCAGCGATGGCGCGGTTGTGCTTGAAGACCGTAAAATCCTTGACCCCGTAAAAGGTGTCGCTCATGCCGCGAACGCGAAGCGTGCGCCCGTCGAAGGGCGGATTGATCACAGCGTTGTAGGTGTCGTTGTAGGCCTGCTCGATCAGCCGGCGAACCTCAGCCGGGGCTTTGGTTCGCACCCAGTTATTGAACTTCTTGGGCACATGCGTCAGCATTCGGTTGTTATTCTGGCGCTGTATCTTTCGTGCGCGCTCGATCAGGATCTGCCCCTGATCTCCTGTCATCGACTGGGCGCGCTTCAGAGTCATGTTGGGAAGCAGCTCATCATTCTCATCATAAAACCGAAGCGGGAACGTGGCGTCCTGAATGTAGGAGGTGATGATCTTGGTGAAGGGCGTCTCGCCCCAGCCAAGGTTCCAGTCGTCGGGGGTTTCATCGCCGCCGACCACATACCGCCCCCACTTGCGAAGCTTCATGTAGAACCGGTTGCCAAGGTCGGCCTTGTCTTTTACCAGACCGATCTCGACTTTCTCATAATTCATCTCATCCGTAATCCACTCCTCAATGGCGGTGGCCGGCAGGTAGGTGAAGATGTGCTGCGGGTCGACGGTGATGTTAAACGCGTCAATCCACTCCGGAACGGCTTCTTCCAGAGCAGAGATATTCTTGGCCAGCTCGTGTTCGCGGGCCGCCCGCAGCTTGGCCCGTACGTTACCGGACAGGTACTCATAGCGGAATTCATGGCGGGCCGAGGCCGGGTTCCAGAAAAAATCGGGGTGTTCGGCCAGGGCCTTTTCCAGCTCGTCCTTGGTGGCCGTGCCTCCTTTATAGACCGACTGGTAGAAGTCCGCGTCCAGGGTTTCGCCGATCGAGCGGCCAAACATGGCCAGCTCGCCAAGATCGCCCGAATCCGATACCGAGGGCACATAGTTGCGGTTAAACATGGACCCGGCGTCAATGATGTCGGCGTACACCAGCTCATCATTTACCGGGTCGCGCTTAACGAGCGTCGTAAGTTTGTAAAGCCGGTTATCGTATTTGAAAACCGAACGGATATCCTCATCTTCATCCGGCAAGCCGAACCGGTCGATGTGGCCGGACAGACCCTTCTTGAATTCGTCCCGGAGTGCATCTTTCTCCTGTGTTTCGCGGGCCAGCGCCGTCACGTAATCATCGTAGCTGTCCAGTAGCCTGCAAGCCGAGGATATGCGATCGCGCAGGCCCTGGCCTGCTTTCCCGGCTGCGCCAATGGCCAGCGGTTTGTAGAATCGCCGCTGTTTTTCGTAAAATTTGTCCTGGTGCAGCACGATATTTCCGGGGTGGTAGGCGCGGGGGATGTCCAGCATGATTCCATCGTCCGGAATATCATAAAGTGGAAGTGGTTCGGGCAGGGGGTAGGAGAAGGCCATTCCGTCCGATAAGGCGCGGTCAATGACTGATTTTGATAAGTCACCTTTCACGCCCATCCGCGAGAAGAACTGCACGTTATGGCCCTGAATGTGTTCGCCAAGGACTTTTTCGGGGTGGGCCTGGTAGTAGGGGTTGTAGTAGGCCCGGTAGGTTTCGCCATTGTACTGGTGGCTGCTTTCGATCAGATCCTCATAAGCAAATAGACGGTTGAGCGGGCTGTCTGCGTCCGGGTGAGCCTCGCCGGGGTGATCCTCATACTTTTGGAAAAACAGGATATCGGTGGTAACCACCGTATCAGCGTTGTCTTTGAAGGCTGAGGACGGGAGCCGGTAGGCGCCCAGAAATCGGGCCCGCTGCACCATGGCCCGCCGGACCAGAGGATCCTTTTTGTCCATCGTGCCCGTGGAGGTGATCACGGCCAGAAACCCTCCCGGGGTTAACGCATCCAGGGATTTTAGAATAAAATAGTCGTGGATTCTTGGACTGAGCGGCGCCAGCGGATCGCGCTGGCTGTGAATCTTCAGATCGCCAAACGGCACATTGCCAACCATACCGGTAAGATTGTAGGGGGAGAGATCGCTATCGGCAAAGTTTTCGTGGCGAACAATCTGCTGTGGATACAGAAGTCTGGCAATTCGGGAGCTGATGGCCGAGCGCTCGACCATCACCATACGAAATTTTTCTCTGTCGGGAAGAAAGCCCGCAAAGTTTCCAACTCCCGCGCCCGGCTCTAATATATTTCCACGAGTCACGCCCATTCGGGCAAGCTTATCCCAGATGAACTGAATCACCGCGTAGGAGGTATAGTGCTCATTGAGCAGGCCCCGTTTTCCACTTTCCTGTCCGCCTGAATAACCAAGCCCACCGGCACCGGTGTATTTACGAAGCGCGTCAATATCCCCGGATGAAATTGCCCGGTCTTCTTTTTGAAGAACCTCAATGGCGCGCTCGTTGGCGGCTCTGCGCTGGGAGGCCGTCATGTGGATCGGCTGGTAATTTTTTAACTCAACGTCGGAAAACCCGCTTTCAAATTTCGATTGTAACGAACGATCTGGTTTAGGTTGGTGTGATGGGCTGGCTGATTTTTCAGGTTTTTCCGCTGTTTTAAACAGCTCGTCAAAATCCACGCCAATCACCCGGCCGTGCTCCCGAAAAAGGTCCAGGGCCTCGCCCCGATGCTCTTCTGGAAACTTGCCAAGAGAAAAGGCCAGGGCCAGTTTCTTTATGGATTGTCTGAAAGAGTCCTGTAACTCTGCAATTTCATCGGTTGGATTTTCACGAATGGTAAGATCCTCCTGAAGACGGTCCAGATCAGCCAGATAGGGTTCCAGCGCCTTTGCCGCCTTTTTATTCCCCATATCCGCTTTCCAGGCCAGATCGGTTAACTCCAGCAGCAGCTCCCCGTTCAGCTCCCCGTTTTTATACGGGTAATGGGAGGCGGCCGAGATCATCGACATCCGTTTGGTCTTGACCTGGATTTCGACAGGAATCTCCCCGTCCACGACCAGGATAAAATGGTGCGCGCGGTATCCGTCGGCGGGATGTTTATACTTATCTTCATGCTCCCACACCTGGCCCAGTTCTCCGTCCAGAATGAGTTTGACAAGTTCGTCGACCTGTTTGTGAGATTCGAGTACCGCCATACACCCGGCAATATCGGTCAGCCCGGTCGTGTAGGGCTCGCCAGATGTTTCAGCCATTTTTACCGTAAACGGGAATCGTTTGCGGATCAGCTTGCCAAGGGTGGAGTACAGGGTTTTGATCCGGCCTTTGACCATGATGGGCAGACCGGTACTGGTCAGCTTTCTCATCACGGATTTTAGAGCAGGAACGTAGGCGTTCTTTTGTGCAATCAGCGATTTGATCTGCGGGGTAAGCTCTGCGCTGTCAATGGGAACCGTATCGCCGGGAACCAGCGGGTTGGGATCATCGATGTTGGCAAGCCCGTCACCGTCCCAGTCGCCCAGCCAGTGGTCAAAGTCGTCCTGGTGAAGCTCCTGAAGTTCATCGATATTGGTTGTTACCGCGGCCGGATTTTTCCGCCCCGCTTTGACCTCACGCTGGGTTTTACGGGCGATGGCCAGCGCTTTTTTCAGGATGCCTACCTCATCGAGTCCCCACAGGTCGTGGGCGTCGTAAAAGGCCTCTTTCTCATGCAGGTTCATCTGCCCGTCGATCATGGCCATCACCGCCTCGGCAAAGGCAATGTCCTCATCGGTGTGATACCCCTCATAGATATCCTGAAGGGAATCCGGAGGCTCCATGAGCCGGGCCTGTAGCTCATCGTAAAGCGTATCGATATCATCCATACGGGGATTGTACCGGCGATTGGTCTCTATGGTTTTTGGGTGCGTCATATCAGCTTAGTACCTTTTCTAAAAATGAATCCAGTTTGCTTTGGCTCCGCCGGGCGGCTTCAAAATCAATGGAAGTCTGCCTGGCAGCGGAGGGCTTCGGCGAGGCCGCCTTTTTTGGTTTGGCCGGTTTGGCTTGCTTCCGCGTTTTTTTCGATTTCAGCGCCGGGGAACTCACGATGACCGGGATCTTCTTCCATCCGGATCGCCTGGCCACTTCCGTGGTTGCATGGCCGTCTTTGATCAGGTAGGTGGCGCCTTTCTTGGTTACCTGAATGGGACCACGTTTTGTGTGGTCTGCGCCGGCCGCTCGCTTCATCAATGCCAGGGCGTTTTCAATACGTTTTTCCGGGTTCTTCTTTCCAGGTTGCAGCTTGTCTATCGCAACCAATTGCGTGCCGTCCGGAAACTCAAAATAGTCCGCATGAACCTCCGGAAGGTTGTAGCGTTTGATTTTATTGGTTAGCTTTTCAGGGGTTTTGGCGGCCTGTTCCGGCGGGCAATCCGATCCGGCTTTTTGTGCTTTCTCATGCTTACGCTCCTGGCGTTTATACTCTTTGGCTCCGAGTACTTTCTTTGCATGGTCTTGTGCATAGATCACGATTTCCAATTGTCCGTACTCTTTAACAAGCTGCTTCCATGAAGCTTTAAAACCACCTTTTGCACCTTCCGTACAAATCTGTTTTTCTAATCGTCCATCCAACAAAAGCTCCAATACATAGGTCTTTTTGTTGTAATCCGGAGTGTATCGAATACTCAAATGTGCCGATTCAGATTCACCGGAATGAGCCTTGGCAAAGCAGGGTAGTTTGGAGCCTAACATGGAATTGGCACGCTTCCAGGAGCGAATTTTGTGCAGCTTGTCGATTTCGGCAAGTGTGATCCGGAACGGCACCTCCACCGGGTTCTTGCGCTGGGTGGTGAGGGCAGGTTTTTTTCGCATCGATTTTTGTTTGGTTGCGGTAAACGGCACGTCAATGGCGGTCAGCGTCCGGTAGCGATTCTTTTCGGCTTCGGCCAAGCCATCTTTGGTGACTTTGATCTCAATGTCGCACTCGTGGGCAATACTGGTATTGCCCTTGTACTTTCCGTCCTTGGTGGCGTGGGCGACCATGATAAATCCGATTCCGGACTGCCTGCACCACTGGGCCAGCTCAACGGTTGCCTTGTCATTGGCCTCAATGACGGTGATCGAATCCAGCACGCAAAACGAGGCCCCAGTGGCACGAAGCGTATCCTTGAGCGCTTGGGGCGATTTCCATTTGGTGAAGTTCAGGTTGTGGTGGGTGGCCTTGAGCCGCTTTACCCGGTCCACCAGCGTTTTTCCGAAGTGCTCTTCGGCGGGGATGTATTCCACGCGCCCGTGATCGGCCAGTGCGTTGGCAAGGCCGAGGCTGAAGGTGGATTTTCCGGCTCCTTTCTCGCCCCAGATAAACATCACGGCGTTTCGCTCTGGCTCGCCAAGCAGCTCGCCGTAGGGCTCCGAAACTTTGATTCCCTGAATACTGAGTTTGGACAATTCCTGCGCGGTAAGTGTATTTAACTGATCCATGTTCTATTTCCTTATTTTTTGAGCTGTAAAAATTAGTGCACCAACCAGAATTCCTGCCAGAATCCATTTCCTCACCGTGGGGCGGCTGGTGGCAGCGCTTTGACGTGCGGGAGAGGTGATGGCCTCCATGCCCAAAGCGGTAAACAGTGCTGGCCCGGCGACGCCGGTCGGCTCCATCGAGAATCGCCGCTGGGCCCGGGTCACCGCTGACTCGGTTTCCTCGCCAAACAGCCCGTCCACTCCATAATGAGGTAGCCGAAAGCCGCTATCCTGAAGGGCGGCTTGCAAGATCATTACCTGTTGTCCTTTATCGCCTTTTCGTAGTGTCATGATTGATGTTTCTTTGAATATATTCTTGTGGCCACCACGCCCAGTAGCGCCCCCGCTGATAGCAATCCGACCACCATAAAAATGGCCGGTGGGGCTTTGCGCGCAATGGTTTTATCCACATTTAATTTTTTGGACAGAGCGACCAGATCCACATACTCGAAATACGCGTCAATGACCGGGGCGTGCTGCTTGTAATGGCGGGAAATCCCCTGAGAGTCTGTGGTCACACCGGCCAGGTTTAGCCCGGCGGTTGCCAGTTTCCCCCGGCGGCCGCTGGTGGCGCTGCCAATCAGGGCGGCGGCGTGCAGAAAGGCGTTTCTAGAGGTGCGCTGCAGGTAATCGCCAACGCTCCCCAGCCCTTCATCAATCACCTCAACATCTTTTCCCGCGACAAGCTGGTTCATGTCTTTTTGCCTTTAGAGGTTAACTGCGTGATTCCATCTCTGAGGCCGGGAAGTAGTGGAGCGGCGAAATAAAACCCGGCTCCAAGCCCGGCGATCACAATCACCCGTTTGAGCATGGTGTTTACGTCACTCAGGGCGGAACCGGCCCCCAGGGCAGGCAGCTCATGCCAGGGCAGGGTTGGCGGGGCATAAATCCCCGACTGCTGGCCATCTTCCACGCCCAGATCCAGCGTCATGGCCACGGAGCGTTCTATGCGGTCTTTGTCTTGCAGGTGGTTCACGTCCACGCCATCCGGGTAGAGCTCAAAAACAATTCTGTGATTGGCATCCGGGCGGAAGGCCCGGTCGAAGACCAGCCGGGCCTGGCCGCGGCAGTTCTCCCACAGCGAGGTTTTCATTCGCCGGG
>CAYUDZ010000061.1:0-15285 GCA_964443575.1 uncultured Chthoniobacteraceae bacterium
CCCAAGCACCCCACGCTGCGTCTCGCTACGAAGTTTGTGATTTTTCCGGGCTAGTGACCCTGCTTCGCTCTTCCGTCTTCGCTGCGCTACGCCGAGACTGGTCGAGCTACGCAGGGCAAGGCCAGTGACTCTGTTTCGCTATCGAAGCTGAAACAAAAATGGGAGCTTACCCCTCCCAATCTTTACTGGGATCCCAGCGCTTCATGCGTTCTTCGAGTTGTTCCGGGGTGACATCCTCGACGTGTTGCATGAACGACCAGCGGTAGCCGTACGGGTCTTCGATCATCGCACTACGCTCGCCCCACGGATAGGTAGCCGGCGGGCGCAGGGTCTCGGCTCCGGCGTCGGTAGCCTGCTTGAATGAAGCATCGCAATTTTCGACGTAGAGGTTGAGGCTGAGTGGACAGCCGCCGACGCTCTGCGGGCTGAGGGCACCCCAGTCGGGTGATTCGTCAGAGAACATGACGACCGAGTCACCGATCTGAAATTCGCCATGCATGATGGTGTCTCCGGGGCCGGGAAAGGTGAAGCGTTCGACCGCATTGAGTGCCTTTTTGTAGAACTCGAGTGCTTTGACGGCGCCCTTGAGGTTAAGTGATGGGGTGAGGGTATGATAGCCTTCTGGGATCGATGATGTACTCATGGGGCAATGATGCCGCGTCCCGGTAAGCAGTCAATATTTTCAATGTCACAATTCTGTGCTGTGGTAGCCGCTTCTGCCTCATACCGTTTCCGAACTAGTTTGAGTAAGTATCCTTTTCATAATCGTGATCATAATCGTACTCGTGAGCGCAACCATGACTTGTAGTTGAAGATTTTGATTACGAGCAGGATTACGATTACGTTGTCTCGTCCTGCTATAGGTTGACACTTCGAGAAAGGAAGAAGAGAAGGGCTCAGAGGCCTTTATTGTCAACTACCCGGAAGATCCGGGGCTGGACGCCCAGTTGCTTGGCGAATGCGCTGGGGTAGGGGATTTCTTCGAGCCAGTCGGGCAGTGACGCTCGAGTGAGCAAGCGGTAGCCAAATGACTGCCGGTATTCCTGTTCGCTAGCGGCAGGCCGGGCCGCAGCAAAGTAAGCAGGCAGGAAGACATCATCCGGCATCAAGAGAATATGGGTTACCCCGCGCGATGCCAGCAGCGTTTTAGCTTGCTCATCGTTAGGCGCACTGAGCATCGCAGCGGCAGCCTTCATGCCCATGAGGTTTTCCCAGTATAGCGTGCCGATGGTCTGAAATCCGCCAAAGTAAGCGGCCAGCAAGCTGTATTCCGGTGTGCTGAGAAGAACTGGCGGCTTATTCTGCGTATCGAACTGAATAACCAGTCCGATTTCGCGCAGCATCAGCGGCTGTAGTTCGCTAAAGGTCGGATTGGCAACGCGCTCGGAATCCATGCCGCGGGAGATCTCGGTGCGCCAGCTGGACCAGGGTTCGAGCAACGCGGCAGCGGCAATGATCACTGCTACGACAGTACGTTGCCTGGATTGCCATTGATATCTGGTTGTCAACTGCCACAGCCCGTCGACAGCAACTGCCGCAAGTACGGCGAGCGTTGGTGCAGCCAGTACCCCCCAGCGGATCTGGTACAATTGGAGCAGGGTGAGCAGCATGAATTGCAGTAGCAGAGCGGCTATTGACCAGCGGTGCCAGCTACTTGGACATTTCGCCAGTAGGATCAGACTGGCTGTTAAGATAAAAATTCCCGAGATACTGATTATTCCTGACCAGCTCAGCGTTCCGGCTGCCAGCCGTGCGCTCAACGGCTGCAATTCGCTGACTGCCGCGTAGACTTCGCGCAGGAATGGGTCGCCATAGACATGCCAGGCGCTGCCGCCAAACAGCAGCAGAGTAATCAGCGGAAAAACTGCCAGCAGCGCCAGACCGAGCCGTAGCCGAGATTTTTTATCAGGCCATAGTTTTCCATCAAGCAGGCGTGGGCATGTGACAGCGAGGATCTCGGCGCCACCCAACCAGGCCAGGGCGTAGAGTGGGTGGTTGATCTCAAGGCTGGTCAGCGGCAGCATAGGCACGTACTCAAGCAGGTACAATATGAGTGAAGTCGCAGCCCCCCAGCGACCCCAGGTACGAAACAGTTCAGGTTGCAGGGAAATGGCCGTTGCCGCAGGCCATCGCCCCAATAACCAGCAGGAGCACAGCAGGCCGACTCCGAGTGCCGCCAGTACCAGCGTGGTGGAGACTGCGCTGACCCAAAAGCTCAATCCGAACGCGATGGCCGACCAGCAAATCGCAGAATTCCCGGATGGAGCCTGCGGCCGGGTAGCGGCCAGCAGTCCCAGCAGTCCAACCGTGATGAAGAGCGCGATCAACCCATGGTGGTCCGGGTAGGCGGGCAGGAATGATTCGTAGAAGGCCGGCAGGCAGATAGTGGCCAGTATGAGCGCTACGGTGAAGGCGCTGCCCAGCGGGTTTCTCACCATCCAGGCGACCAAACCTAAAAACAGGCTTAGTAGGATGGCATTCGACCAGATCGCCATCCGCGCAATCGCCGCCCCTGCATCCTCGGATGGCACGACAAGGTTTCGCAGCATTCCGAGCACCTTCAGGTACCAGCTATAGTCAGAGACCCAGTGAACCGGGCGACCATCCGGCGCATTATCAAATTGCGTGTAGCGGTAGCGAAGGTCGCTCAAACCATCGATATCTTGTGCATGCTGCAACCACATGTAGGAATCGACTGCATAGGACCGCATTAGCAGCGGTGCGGCCTGCTCGCTATTCTTGAGTGGATCAAAGGCTTGGCTTACAGCTACGAGGTGGCGGTCAGCGGAATCGACATGGGTCAGGATGAAAGCCAGCGCCGCGATCAATGCGATGATGACCGGAAGCAAAGGTTGCCTGCCTTGGCTCGCGGCCGACTGCTGACCTGGCTGCCGTTTACTCATCAACTGAGGGGTAGACGGAAGTCAATATTCCAGGGCCGTCCATTATCCATCGCAACCTGGGGGACATGATGCCTCATGTGGGCGACTCCAGCTACATCGTTCATGTTCCACATGATCCCGTATTACTCGAGAGGATCGATTTACTCAAGTGGTTTGGCAACGTTGAGGCTAACGAACCAGTGTTCGTTAAGGCACCTTTTTCTCAGCACCTTACTCGCCGGACCAAGACGAGCAGCAACGCGGTTCACTCGGTTTTTTCAACAGTCTGCCAGGGTTTGCTTCGGGTGATGAGTTACTCGCAACGTTCAGGCTATGGATAAACTTGCAACGCAGGGTCAGCTAGAGCGCGATCCATCGCCTGCGGATCATTGTAATTCCAGTAATCGATTTTTAGGCTGCGCTCGAGGGTTAACGTGCCGCCGTCCGCGCATTGCCACTCGAGCAGCAAGTGCGGAAATTTTTTGGCCAGCGTGAAGGTATCGGTGCCGGCGGCATGGGCAACGATGATCGTGATTGTGTCCTCTTCGTTACCAGAATAAAAGTTGACCTTGGCGGATTCGAACTGGATTTCATCACGCTTGGAATTAATGATTGATTTAGCCATCGGGATGCTAAATGAGTTGGGGCCATTTTTAAAATCAATCATCCGCACACGTGCCGGCAACTCATCATAGAAGATAGCATCCTCCAGCAATTCGAGTTGTTCTTCACCTGCGACCATGCCCTGCCAGTAGGTATCCCATGAGTAGGTCATTTGATCCCCGTTCAGTTCAATATTCTTGAATGAATTACCGCACCCATCGTTGCTGGTGAGGGATGCTTTCAGCAGTTGGCCATCTGCAACTCTCCAGAAATTGGAATGCATCTGCTGGTACACGTAGATACCGGTCGGGATGTCGAGGATCTGGTTCAGCTTGAGCACCGGGTAGGCGCCATCCTGTTTCCAGTTATCTGCCTTGACCAGCGCTTCAGGAGCAAAATTCTCACGGACGATAATATGGAGGACGCTATTGACGTCACGCACCTGGCTGTAGCGACTGGCAGTACCCTTGTAGATGTTAAATTCCGCCTTACCGTCAGTCCAGTAATCGGACTGTAGCCAATCCAGCTTGAATGGTGACTCTGCAGTGACGGTGCAGGTTAGGGTCAGCGCGATGAGGCCCGCGAATAGGTGAATTACTTTATTCATGAGTTATTAATCTACATTAAGATTTACAAATTGCTATGGCTTGTAAATGCCACCCTGGATTTGGCCGGATTGCTTAAAGTTACTGTAGGCCAGCACTAGTAGAAAAATTGCCAGGATCCACTGACCAAGTAAAAATGCCAGGACCGCCAGCAAAGCGGCCGTCACCGTACCAATGATAGCGGTGATTTGCAGGTTACGTGGACCAAGCATTTCACGCATGACCTGGCCACCGTCCATCGGCATGATTGGCAGCAGGTTGAAGAAGCTCCAAAAGATATTTACAAAGAGTAGGCTGCTGATAGTGAACAAAGCCAGCGGTTCCTTGGTTGGTAGCATTGGGGCAAATAGCAGTACTAGAATTCCGAGTAATAACCCGGCACCCGGTCCTGCCAGGCTGAGCAGAATTGATTGCGCACGATCGGCCTTGAGTCCGGGCAGGATAGTTAATCCGCCCAAGCCATGAAGCAGGATTGACGGGCGCGCTCCGAGCTTGCGGCCAACGGCAGCATGACCCAGTTCATGGATCATGATGGACACGAACACCACCGCAGTCCACACGGCGATCTGCAGCCAATCCATAGCAGTCCGCGCGTAAAAGCCACCGCCTAGGATGGCGCAAGTGACCCAAAACAGCCAGTGAACCTGAACCGGGAATGCAAAGAGGTTAAAGCGGAGCATCAGCTATGTTAGTCTTATTTTTCATTTGCTTGTGGATCTGCGGGTTGATCCTCCGAGCGAGTGTTGCATTACTGTTTTGCAGGAGATAAGAGGATGCCCTCGGCCGCGATCCGATCCAGGTTGGGGGTCAGGTTCAGCGGTTCAAAGCGCCCACCATAGGCACCGATGGCCTGGGTTGCGTGGTCATCGGTAAAAATCCAGAGGATATTCGGGCGTTGCTCGGCGGCCAGCGTGCCAGTTAGCAGCAAAAAGATAATAGTAAGATATTTCATGGTACGATGTAGGCGCATTGCTCAGCTACAGGTTGTAGAAAAGGAATAAGAATCAGTCGGGATTACTGGATGAGGCGCTCCAGTGTCGGGTCCGGCTCTGCTCCAAGTTCGGTAGCCAAATCGTAATGCTTGCGCGCCATCTCTTGAGCGGGTGGCTGTGAGACTGCATAGATGACGGCCAAATTGAAGTGAGCGTCAGCGTATTCCGGGTTGATAGCGATGGCGGTTTGTAACTCTTTCTCTGCAGCCTCCTGCCATCCTTTCTGGCTTGCAGTAATGCCAAGGTAATTATGAGCAATAGCGCTTTTGGGGTCGATGGCGATCGCTTTGGTCAGCACATCGATGGCGTCATCGTAGCGGCCCTGCTGATAATACACGATACCAAGAGTACTTAGCGAAAATGAATCTTCAGGATCAATGGCGATCGCTTTCTTAAAGCTGGCTTCCGCAGCTTTGAGCCTGCCGGAACGGTACTGCGTGACCGCTAAGTTGGATAGCGCATAGAGGTTGTTGGGTTCCTGTAATAGGATATCGTTATAGAGCCCCTCTGCTTCACGGTATTGGCCACGATCAAAGAATTCGCGCGCCTCACGAGCGGTGGGCTGCAGTTCTTCCGGCACGGATGCTCTTCTGGCAATTTGCTCCTCTGTTTCAGTTGCATCCTCCTTAACGATCTCGGCCTCGATCTCCACGGCGTCTTGAGTTGCGGGGCTTTGCTGGGCGTCGGGCTGCGCTTCGATGCTCGGCTGATCCTCTTTTACAGCAGTAGCTGTCAACGAGACGCTTGAGTCGACTGCCTCCGTGTCAGTAGTCCCGGAAGGAAGTTCACCTGCGGGGTCAGGAACATTATCCGCAATTTCGATCTCTCCCGAGCGCAGGAGTGCGGCTTCCTGCTCTGACAACTTCATGACCGGTTGCCCGAGCAAGTCAATCTGCTCGACCAGCAATTCTGACTCCACTTCCATCCGCTGAAGTTCCTCGAGCACCAGTGATTTTGCCTGTTCGCGCCGGGCTTGCGCCTGCATTTCTCTTTCAATGATCTGCTTGAGCACCTGGTTTTCAGCAATCAACCTTTCCTGGTTGACATCCTGAGCTCCTGACTCCTTGAGGGCGGTCAATTGCGCATTCACACGATTGAGTTCACTTTGCAGTTCGGCATTGGCTACCTGGTAGCTTTCCTGTTGCCCTTGGGCCATCGCCAGTTGTTCGCGCAGGTCTCCAACCTGATCGCGCAAGGCCAGCAGTTCATCTGACTCGGGATTATCCTGGAGCTTACGGATTCGTTCCTCGGCCAAATCAAGTTCTTCGACAAGTTGGGCATTTTCTGCGAGCAAGCGTTCTGATTCTTTGCGGGTCTCGGCAGCTTTGGCGACTTCAGCCAACGCGGCGTCACGCTCGGCGATGATTGCTTCGCGTTCGATATTGATACGGGCAACAATTGCCTGCTGTCTGGATATCTGCTGATTCAAATCGATGTTTTCGTCCTGGACGAGGTCACGTTCAGCACGTGCGAGGTTCAACTCTTCGGTCAGGCGGGCGACTTCCTCCTGCAACTGACCCTGACCCGGATTGTCGGTGATGGCGTTCTTCAGCGCATCCTTAACTTTCTCCAGCTCAGATTTCAGTTCGGCTTGATCGAGTTGTGTGCTATCGAGCTTTCTCAAGGCGCTTTTCAGCTCCTCATCAGTCGCCTGTAGCTGGCGGGCCAGTTGGGTGCGCTCTTCTTCAACCCTTTCGGCGCGACGCAGCGCGGTACTGAGGTCACTTTCCAACTGTCGAATACGGTTGCGGATTTCACGAGTAGCATTGTCTACCACGTCACCAGTACTTTGGGGCAACGTTGGATCGAAGGGTGTGATGGCATTTGGGTCGATAGTCAGTGATGGTTCCAGGGCGTCCGTTTCGCCGCTAGGCAGAGGAAAGTCTTCTTCAATAGTCGTAGTGGGAGGGTCTTCGCTAGCAGCCTGAAGCGCGGCTGGCCCGATTTTCTCGGATAGCCTGGCAATGCCTTCGCTGGTTTTGCGGATTCTGTACTTCAGTACATGCGGCTGCCACTCGGGGTTATTGCGCGAAATTTCATCGAGCAGCTCTGCGGCTACTTGATATTTACGCAAGGCATCCATCAGCTTGCCTTCCTCTTCAAGGCGGTCCCCGGACTGGACAGACATGTATGCCTTCAGGAAGGTATCTGATGGGTCGGCCATCAGGTTTGCCGAAACAATCAATGATGCCACGATTGTCAGCGCGGCCGCGTAGTTGGCGACGCTCACTCCGAAGACTTTAGTCTGACGAAAATTGGTAAGGGTTCTTATCATTATCGATGGGCAATTATTTATAAAAGATGGCGACTATCTATGCAACCGCAACAGCAAAGAAGTTTGTACTGATAATTTTCATGTGCTAGCCATTGTTATGGGTAAAGTTATACTAGCCAGCAGCAACAGGCATAAGCTACGCGAATTTTCTGAAGTCCTGCCTGCTGATCTCAAGTTAGCTTGCCTGGCAGATCTTCCAGATTGGGAACCACCCGAGGAAACCGGCAGCACTTTTGCGGCTAATGCCGAGCTGAAAGCTGTTGCTGCGTCGAAAGTATTTGCTGGTCTGATTATCGCCGATGATTCCGGGCTGGAAGTCGATGCCCTTGGAGGAGCGCCGGGCATCCAATCGGCGCGCTACGCCGGGGAAGGTGCCGATGATGAGGCAAACCGCAAACTGCTGATGTCAGAATTGCAGCGGCTTGGCAAAGCAGCTGCGGTGGCGCGCTTTCGCTGTGTAATAGTTGTAGCAGATGGTGGCCGGAAGTTGGCACAGTTTGATGGTACCGTGGAAGGGCATATCTGCGCGGCAGAGCGGGGCAGCGGTGGGTTTGGTTATGACCCGCTGTTTATTCCAGAAGGCTACAGCCTGACGTTTGCCGAGATGACTGCCGAGCAAAAGAATGCGTTGAGTCACCGTGGCAGGGCACTGGCAGCACTGGCAGAATCAGGAATTCTGGGTTCTTAGCCCGCATCCAATACAAACCTGTGATGGATTCGCCCTCCGGGCCGATCTATTCCTGCTAGATCACAGCGTCGGGTGGGGCTGTCGCAGAGCTGGAGCCAGCTTGGGTGCTGGCGCTATTGATCGCATCGATCAACTGGCGCAAGCGTCCGAAATTATGTCGCTCAGGCTGCAGGACAATCCGCTTTAGCGAAGCTAATTCTGGTTCATTAGTTTCTTCGGGCAGGGCATCGGTCTGCTCGATCTGCCCTTGTTCGAGGATGTCTGAAAACTCGCGGTTGAGCAGCTGGATTGCCGCGTCATCAAGTGGTTTTGCTATCCTGATAACCATACGATTATCTACCCAACGGTAGGAATGGTAATTGGAGTAGAAATTCAAGACTTCGCTTACGGCCTCCTCGACATCATCGGTGATCTTAAAGAGATGGAAATCGCTTTCTGAGATCAGGCCGTATTTGAGCAGGAATTCTTCGAGGAAGTGCAGCCAACTGCTCCAGTAGTGGCCTTGTGGTTTATCGACGAATACTAATGGCATGATGCGTGCTTTGCCGGTTTGCATTAGCGTCAGTGTCTCGAAGCCTTCATCCATGGTGCCAAAGCCGCCGGGGAAGAGGGCGATGGCATGTGTTTCCTTGAGAAAATTCAACTTGCGCGTAAAGAAGTAGTTGAAATTGATCAGCTTGGGATCGCCTTGGATTGTCTCGTTGGCTTGCTGCTCGAATGGCAGGCGGATATTGAGACCAAAGCTATGTTCGCGCCCGGCACCCTTTTGTGCTGCGCCCATGATGCCGTCGCCGCCGCCGGTAATGATCATGAATTGTTCTTCGCGCATGCGCCGGGCAAACTGTTCTGCTGCAATGTAATCCGGTTCTCCGGGAGCGGTTCGGGCTGAGCCAAAAACGGCAATCTTGCGTACGGAAGAGTACTTGCGGAAGACATTGGCGGCGTAGCGCATCTCCTTGAGTGAGCGGTTGAAGAGTTTCATATCGGCGACAGGCGTATTGTCCTGCGCTAACTTGAGTGCCGTGATCAGCATTTCTCTGAGCAGTCCTGCGGACTCGCCGCTACTGGTTTGCTCGACCAGTTCGAGAATTTTGTCATCCAGCTGCGGGTCGCCCGTGCTGCCATGGTGTCTATGGTTGCGTTTACTCATGTAAGGAAATGGTTATTTTCTTAGCTGCCTGCGCAACAGATATATGCCGAGCCCAATAAAGAGCACATTGGGAAACCAGACCAGGATTTCGGGGAACGCCGCCGGCTTGTTGCGCAGGAAGTCGGCGACGATAATAAAGAGGAAGTAAACAAACGCGATGCCCAGGCTGATAGCAAAGCCGATCGAGGTTTCGCGGCGTTGCGCCGTAATACCCAACGGGATTGCGACCAACGCGAAAGCAATACACGCCACGGAAAACGAAAAGCGTTTGCTCATTTCGGTGCGCACCGCACTTTCGCTGGCAGCGTCGGTTGATTTGTGCAGGTCCTGGCGCAGCTCGGCCAGGGTCATCGCGCCAAGGCCTTTCTCGGTACGGCTTTTTTCAAACAGTTCGGAAAGCGAGATCGAGGTCACACCTTCCTGCAGGATGATGCCCTGACTGATCGCTGCAAATTTGTGCGGTTCATTTTCATCGCGCTGCTCGTAGCGCGCGTCGAATAGCCGCAGTTTGATTTCACTAATCTGTTCCGGGGCGGCATTTTCACTGCCGGTTTCGATGACCCCACGGCTGGCGCGGATCACCCGCATGATGGTATTTTCTTCATTCAGCTCGAAAATCAAGATATCGCGTAATTCCATGCCGTCGCGCTGACCGACATAGATTTTTTTACCTGGAAACTCGTTGATAATCCGGTCACTGCCGAATAGAGCGATCGGGTTGCTGGTAGCAATTTTAACCAGGCTGTTCTTCATTCGCATTTGTGCTCGCGGAGCGACATCGACATTGATCCAGAGGCAAATCAAGCTGCAGATCACGGCGAACACGAATACCGGTAAAGCGATGCGGCCGACGCCAACCCCGCAGGCGCGCATCGCGGTCAGTTCATTTTCTGCCGAGAGGCGACCGAATACCAAGAGAATCGAGGTCAGGACACCCCATGGGATGGTAAAGCTGAGCGAAAATGGCAGCACATAAGCAATGAAACTCAGAATAAATTCCATTGGTACGTCGTGGTTCACCAGCAAATCCAGCACCCGCCGGAAAATGTTGCCCAGTACCAGCACCAGGCTCAGCACCCCAACTGCAAACAGTGAGGTGGTAAATACCATCATGCCAACATATCTATCCAGAATCTTCATTTAACGAATACAGCAAGATGGCCTTCTTGTTAGCGGCAATGCAAGCACATCCTGACAACAGTCTGCCAGCAAAAGAATCTATTTGATTGCTGAATAACAGAATTTTCTGCGTGCATTCGTAGCGAGGCTGGGCATTGTGTATGGCTTATGAGTACACCTATCAAAGTTGCGGTGACTGGCGCTGCCGGTCAGATTGGATATGCATTACTGCCACGGATTGCCTCGGGAGCGATGTTCGGCCCTGATCGTCCGGTATTTTTGAAGTTGATCGAAATCCCTGTCGAGCAGGCGATGAAGGCGCTGGAGGGCGTGGCAATGGAAATAGATGATTGCGCTTTTCCGTTATTGCAGGGCATGGAATTGACCGATGACCCGAAAGTTGGTTTTGCGGATGCCAATTGGTGCTTGCTGGTAGGGGCCAAGCCGCGGGGCCCTGGCATGGAGCGTGCGGACCTGCTCAAGGATAATGGCAAGATTTTTACCGGTCAGGGAACAATTATTGATGAAGTCGCAGCGGATGATGCGAGGGTAGCTGTTGTCGGCAACCCGGCCAATACCAACTGCATGATCGCGGCAAGCAAGGCCAAGCGTTTACCGGCGGAACGTTTTACGGCAATGGTACGGCTTGACCAGAATCGTGCGGCATCTCAGTTGGCCAAAAAGGCCGGCACGCAAAGTAACTGTGTTGAGAATATATTTATCTACGGCAACCATAGCCCGACGATGTTCCCGGCATTCGCCCAAGCCCGTATAAGCGGTAAACCGGCCGAAGAGGTGATCGGTGATCGGACGTGGCTGGAGGGTGAATTCTGTGAGACCGTCGGCAAACGCGGTGCAGCGATCATTGCTGCGCGGGGTGCCTCATCGGCAGCATCGGCAGCCAGTTCTCTGGTTGACCATGTCCATGACCTGATGACACCCGGAGCAGTGCATAGTGTCGCCGTGAAGTCCAATGGGGCTTACGGCTTTCACCCTGAAGTGTGGGCCGGTATGCCGGTGCGTACTACCGAGCCGGGTAGTTATGAAGTCATTGAAGGGAACGAGATGGACGACTTTGCGCAAGCTAAGATTGCAGCAACCAACGACGAATTGACCGGTGAGCGTGAGATGGTTGCCGATATGTTAGGATAATTAGCATTTGCATCAGCAAGCGTCCTGAGCAACGTAGTAAATGTCATGAGTAGCCATCAGCCAGTAAAATTAAAGCGTGATTGTAAAGCGGTACAGATTCCGCAAGGTACCGAGATTGAACTCGAGCAGGGTCTCGAAGTCATTATAACCCAGAGCCTTGGCGGTACCTACACTGTCGCCACGCCGACCGGATTGGCACAAATTGCCAATAAAGATGCGGATGCGCTCGGTATTGATCCCGAGGAAAAGAAAGAGGAATCAGCTCCCGCCCCGCAAGGTGAAGCCACCGTTGAGATGCTGTGGGACCAGCTCAAGACATGCTACGATCCGGAAATTCCAGTCAACATTGTTGATCTTGGCTTGGTTTATGACTGCCAGTTGATTGATGATAATGGCTCACGCCGTGCTGAGGTGAAGATGACGCTCACTGCGCCAGGCTGTGGCATGGGGCCGGTGATTGCCGGTGAGGCTGAACAGAAGATCCTGACACTGGAAGGGGTTGACGAGGCAAAAGTTGAGCTGGTTTGGGATCCACCTTGGAATCAGGGAATGATCAGCGAGGCCGGACGGATGAAGCTGGGTATGGTATAAGTGAGCATTCGCTGGCTAGTACTCAGTATTCTATCGCTTCCACCTGATTTCCTTTCACCGTTAGTTAGGTTCTGGTCACGCTGTGATTAGCGACCTTATACGCAGCGTTTGGTTCAAATGTACTGTCCATCCAACTGGTGGTCGTGCAGGTAACTAACCATTGAGACTGTGGCGGCAGCGCCTCCAGCAGCGCCTGCCTTCTGGTAGGGTCCAGCTCACCAAAAACGTCATCGATCAAATAGACCGGCCGGGAATTATTGTCTGAATCTTTAAGCAGCTCACCTTCGGCCATGCGCAAGGCCAGTGCGATAGTCCGCTGCTGACCTTCCGACGCAAACTCTGATGCCGGCATTTGATTTAATGTAAAGGTGACGGCATCACGGTGCGGGCCATGCAGGGTCTGGCGCAGACGTTTTTCCTCTTTACGGTCGTCAAGAAGTTTTGCGGCAAGATCATCGCCGGCACTCGGCTGGTAACTGATATCAACGACCCCGGAACCTGAGGCGATTTGCTGATGAGCGTTGCGGACGTAGACTCGCATCTTGCCAATCAACTGGTGCCTTAGCGCCGTCAATTCATCACCGTGGCGGGCCAGCTCAGATGAGAATGCCTGCAACTCGCCGTCATCGATGATGCTGGATGCTTTGAGCAGGCGATTACGAGATTGCAGGGCCTTTTCATAACTGCGTAGTGTGGTCCGGTAGTTGAGTATCATTTGGGCACCCAGAAAATCGAGTAGGCGTCGGCGTCCCGAGTCGCCATCACGCACCAGGCGTATGTCATCATTGGCAAAATAGACAACTTTCCCAACAGCCAAGTAGTCAGCAGCTGAGCTTTGTTCAATGGAGTTTAGGGCAAGTTTGCGGCGAGTTTTACTGTAGTAGAATTGCAGGTGATGGTCTGCAAAATGGCCATCTATGACTAAACCATGCGCACCATGCCGGATTACCGGCGAGAGGCGTTGCGAGCGAGGAGAAGCCAGGCGCAGCATGATACAGACTGCTTCTAGAATTGAAGTTTTACCCTGGGCGTTGTCCCCGACCAGCAGGTTGATGCCAGGCTCAAAGGCTAAAGCCAGTGCGGCGTAGCAGCGAAAATCGCGTAGTTTGATATCGCTGACACACGCTGTTGCAGTCATACCTCTTTCCCTGGCAGCCGGCCTAAAGCACTTGCGGCTCACCTTCAGTGAGAATATTCAAGTACTCGAACTGATCGTATTTTTTGGCTGCCTGCTGTAATCGATCCAATGGTTCGTGGAGTGGTTCATAGCTGAGCCGGAAGCTGCCGTAGTGCATTGGAATCAATAACCTGGCTTGTAGATCGATAAACGTTTGCATTGCTTCTTCGGGGTTCATGTGGACTTCGCGACCACTGGGTGGGTCGTAAGCACCTATCGGCAGCAGAGCAATTTCGATATCCTTGCGCTGACCGATTTCGCGAAAACCATCAAAGTAGGCACTGTCGCCACAGTGGTAAACCGAGCGTCCGTCAAACTCGATCAGGTAGCCACCGTAGCCTCGATGTGAATCATGTAACACACGGGCACCCCAGTGGGCACAGGGAGTCAAGGTCAGGTGAAGATTGCCCAATGTGAGTTCCTCCCATTCGTCCAGTTCATGCACATCACGAAAACCGAGGTCATGTACCAAATTACCGACACCTGCGGGTACTACGATCGGCTGGTGGCTGGCGATTTTACGCAGCGAGTTACGGTCGAGATGGTCGAAGTGTGCATGGGTAATCAGGACCAGGTCGATCTCAGGCAGATTATGGATGCACAGACCCGGATGTTTGAGCCGTTTGACGACCTTAAGCCAGTTGGCCCAGTTGGGATCGATTAAAATGTTGCCATGTGCGGTGCGTAACAGGAAAGAAGCATGCCCGATCCAAGTGATACACACTGAGCCGGGTTCAATTTCAGCAAATTCCGGTCTTTGTTTAGCGCCCTTGCGTTTCGAGAAGATACTTGGGATCAGGACTTCAGTAAGAAAATTGCGTTTATGCCAATTTCCTTTAGGCAGTAAGCCAACCGTGTTCTTGCTGGCTGAAACAGCCCGCTTGCGGCGGCGCAGCCTATTTTGTCCTGCTAAATCTGATTGCGAATTCTTCTTGGCCATAGCCCAAATAATGACCATAATACTATAGCGGGCAATGACCAGCACGGAAATACAATTGCAAGACTGCAAGCGTCGATTGCGGAAAGAGATCCGCAATTTGCTGGCAGGATTTCAACGCATCGAGCGACAGTCAGCATCGGCAGACATAGTTAAAGTCATTGCCGGAATGGATCTCTGGCAATCTGCGAACGGTGTGCTCGCGTATGCACCCATGCCTGACGAGCCTGACATTACCCCGCTGCTTGCGGCGTTTGCCGGAACAGTTCACCTGCCGGTGGTCAATAATAACGAAGTCGTGATTCGTCCACTAACCGATGGTGCTGCATTGGTTCCGGGTGAGCGTGGAAACCTTGAGCCCGAGACTGATGAGTATTCCAAATTGGAGACAATCAACCTCGCGTTAGTACCGGGCCGGGCATTCACGTCGTCGGGAATTAGGCTTGGTCGGGGAGGTGGCCATTATGACCGGACATTGCCTAAGCTACCCAAGGACTGCTTGCTGGTGGGGATCGCCTTTTCGTTGCAGCTGCTGGAAGACATTCCGTACCAGCCGCATGATGTGCCAATGCATGCGGTGATAACTGAACAGGGGTTGCTCTCCGAGCATCCACTAATCAAGGCAGACTGAAATCTCGAACGGGGACAGCATCGCGATGACATCGTCACCGGAGACAAAGCGGCCAAAGTAGCTGCCAGTGACGCAACTCCCCTCGGAGATTGCGAGGTAGCTGCTGTAGCGGAATTCACCGCCTTGCTCGATTACCGGAGTTTCACCTACGACACCATCACCCTCGACGATATGGACTTGCCCTGAACATCCGGTAATTATCCACTTCCTGCGCAATACGATCAATGGCTCCTCGCCTTGATTACACAGTCTGATTTTGTAAATGAAGCCGTAGGGCCGCTCCGGGCAAGTTTCCAAGCCGGAATCATACGCTATGCGTTCCAGCTGGGCGCGGAAGAGTTGTTGCTTGGGCATGCTATACAATCTGTATCTGCGTGAGGAAAGCAAGTGACTAATTGTTGCGTTCAGGGTGGAATGCGCGGTGACTACTGCTAGCCCGGAAAAATCACAAGCCATCTACTGCGACAAGCGTGAGGCGCTTGT
>CAYUDZ010000062.1:0-3316 GCA_964443575.1 uncultured Chthoniobacteraceae bacterium
TTCCAGCAGCAGGAACTCGAAGTCGAGTTGCCGCTAAGCGCGTGCGCCCTGATCTTCGTCGATGTTTGGGATCGACACCATATTTTGAGTCATCGCTTGCGCTGCGACCTGATCAGCGAAACAACACTGGCACCGTTGCTGGCTGCCGCACGTGAGCATGAATTGCAAATCATCCATGCACCCGGTCCCCAGGTGGCCGCCAACTACCCCCAATGCCCAAGCTATGGTCGCCCCAAGCCGGAACGCTGGTTTGGACAGTCTAAGAGGAGCAACACCTGGCCGCCCGCCGACAGCACGCAGCATAAACAAATTGCCGGCGCACCTTCGTCGGCTCCTGTGCCAGCGGAGATTTCCCAATTACGCTCCCAGCGCCAAATCCATCCTGCAGTCACTCCACGCAAAAACGAACCTGTCATTGCCGACTTTGATGAGCTGCAAGCCTGCCTCGAAACGAGAAAAATTCGTTACCTTTTTTATGCGGGATTCGCGGCCAATATCTGCCTGCCTTACCGCGACTATGGTATGCGGGCGATGCAAGCGGTCGGCTACCAGGTGATCCTAATTCGCGATGCGACTACTGCTGTGGAAATTGATAGCACACTGACCGGCGCCAGGCTGCTAGGCGCATCGATTATCGATATCGAATTGAACTACGGTACAACAATTAACAGCTCTTCGTTAATAGCTGCACTTAACCGCTGACCTCGTTCACCTTGTACTTCAATTGCCTGGACAGCAACCAGCGCACCCCAAACATATCGACGGTCGCTTTGATGGCCCGGTTACCCAGTCCATATTTACTGACACCCGCAACCCGCGGCCTGTGGTTTACCGGGATCTCAGTTAATTTATACCCCGCGCCTTTAACCAGCGCCGGAATAAACCGGTGCATCCCGTAGAACGGAATCAAAGCTGACACACATTCACGCCGCATCGCTTTGAGCGAACAGCCGGTGTCGCGTACCCCATCCCTCGTAAAACGCGAGCGCACGGTATTGGCCACCCGACTGGTAATTCTTTTGACCAATGTGTCCTTGCGTTTGGCGCGATATCCGCAAACCAGATCAATCTGCGGGTTTTCCAGCTCTGCCAGCAGCTTCGGGATATCGGCCGGATCATTCTGCAGGTCACCGTCAAGCATCGCCACTACTTTGCCACGTGCCGCATGCATGCCTGCAAACATCGCTGCCGACTGGCCCGCATTACGTTCAAATGCCAGCACCCGCACCCGTTCCCCATGCCTGATCCGCGCCAGGGTCTCATCGCTGGAACCATCATCGACAAAAACAATTTCATAATCGGTATCAGTCAATGCAGCTTCCAGCTCTTGCTGGAGCTTGGCTATGTTTTCCTCCTCATTATAAAGGGGAATCACTACGGATACGGCAGGTGTTGAGTCGTCGGAATTCACAATGGCTTGGTCAAATAGTTGTAGCAGGCAAAGATAAGTACATTTCGAACAGTTTGTCCATGCCTTCTGATTTCAATCAAGGCAATCCGCTCGTAGTCCTCGAAGCCTTCACGAATGCTGGCCGGCGGCGACTGCCTGTCGATTTCATCTGTAATATACAAAGCCGTCCGATGCATGAATGGGTTTACACCCTGTTGCTCAGTAAAATACTCATCCTGCTCGACCGGCTCACCATCAAGAATAAACTCGTCATAGCGCGGCCAGAATGAGAACTGGTTCTCGATGTTTTGTGATTCAGGGATATACACCGGCGGATGCCCGGGACCTTCAGTGCGTCGCTGCGGCAGGTAATACGATAATGCGGCTGCCATCCCATAATTGCTCCCAATCAGGAATACTTCCTCGCCCAAGTCGGACTCAACTTCGTCGCGTACTTGCTGGACCTTACTGGCAGTTGTCTGCCAGGCTTGTAGCCGGCCTGACGGGTCCAACTCATAGGACCACGCGATTCCCGCCCTGCGTACCAGGTCGGTATTCAGCAGAACCATACTCATGAGTGCACCGACCACCAGTGCTACCACCGCATAGCCGCCAATCCAGCGTGAACCACGGCGGAAATACTCCACCATGAGTCCTGCTGTCAGCACTCCCAGGCTCACGAATGCCGGAGCCGTCCAGTTGGCTTCGCCGGATTCTTTGAGCGACAGCAGACAATACATAATAACCAGCGGTACCCCGAAAACCATCAGGTACAGGATCTCCGGACGTTTACGGCACAGCGGCCAAGCCCAAACAACTGCCAGCACAATCCCAAAACACAACAACGGCGAATACACGCCAAAATGTAGCGCGATAAACTCAGCCAACTCGCCAAAATTCAAAGAAAAGGCCTCGTCCAAGCGACCGCGCGCTTGCAAATGTGAAACTGTTATCCATTCGTTGGCTGAATTCCAGATGATCACCGGTATCGTGCACAGGGCAAAGGCCAGCAACATCAGGTACAACCCCGGACGCCGAAAAGCAACCCTGCCGGCGGGATCCAAAATCAGAAAAAGCAGAACCGAAAACAGAAAGATGGCATTGGTGTATTTTGCCAGGAATCCAAGCCCCACCAGCAAGCCGGTAAGTATCCACCACCACGGCGACCACGAACGGGCATGCTGCACAGCTTGCCAAAATGCTGCCAACGCTGCCGCCCAAAAGAATATCGATAACGGATCAATCGTCATCAGGATCGCACCTGCGTTGAATATTGGTGCGGAATTCAACATCAGCACTGCCCACAATCCCGCCACTTCATTAAACAGACGTCCCGCTATCATGAAAACCAGCAAACTCGTACCGCAGGCCAGCAGCGGCGAAAACAGTCGCACGCCCAGCTCACTATCACCCAGCAATTGGGTGCCCGCCCAGATAGTGGCAGCAACTCCCGGTCCCTTGCTATAGTAGGACCAGTCCAAATGCTGGCTCCATAAAAAGTAGTAAGCCTCATCGGGAGCCAGTGACCCATGGGCCGCTATGATCAAGCGCATCACAGTAACCACCCCGATAAATAAATATACTATCGTCCGCACACTCATGATCGGTCAGCCTTACATAATTTTTGCGGCAGCAATGTCGGGTGGCGCGCAAATGTCCGGGGCATCAGCCTGGGACCAAATTTCTGCCATACAAATGCGATCACAGCAGTACACAACAACGCGATCCCGGTGCCAAGGAACATCGAAACCAGGATGTCACTGGGCCAATGCGAGCCGGTGTAAATCCGCGAATAGGCAACCAGCGAGGCCGGTAGATAAAACAGCCAGCCAAAACGCAAAAACAAAGCAAATATCGTCGCTATCGCAAAATTGTTCACCGCATGGCCCGATGGAAATGAGCGGCCACCACTCGGGTTTTCATCAG
>CAYUDZ010000062.1:3326-15015 GCA_964443575.1 uncultured Chthoniobacteraceae bacterium
GCAGTAAAATAGCGGACCCGCAGCGGTTGCCCGAGCGCCATGATCCGTGGTTTGACTTTCGCCAGATCAAGCATACGCACGCCACTTAATGTTTTGTGCGGGCGCGGTCGTCCGATATTATCCTTCATCACTTGTGTGCAAATCCCATCACCTACCGCCAGGGTCAGTGCCGCGCAGACAACCATCGCCCGACCGTTAAACCCGCCCCAAATAGCAAGCGCCGCAACCAGCATAAACAGAAATGGCAGCCACAACGAAGCACTGGCGGCAATGACCATCACCCAGTCCAGCCAATCCGCTGTCCATTCGCCGTTGATTAAATAAAATAGTGTAACATCCATCCGCGCTTACAATTACTGGTGGTAGTTCCGGTAGATCAAGCTAAGCTGTCGTATGCGACCAACTCAAGCAAGCAAACACCTCTGCCTTCTGGGCGTAATCTTTTTCCTGCCCCAGATTATTACTGCAGCAGGCCCAACGACAGAAGAAATTCTCGACTCATTGCGCCTGGCCGCCTTCTCATCAGACGCTAAGTTAACTGGTCGCATCAGGCATGATGGGGAAAACACCGCATTTGCCATTGATATTGAACCCGGTAAAACCATCTATTCATTTCCCGGAACTGAAGTAAAGTTTGCGCTTAGCCTAACATCCGATGGAGCCTCGCTCAGCAGGTTATCCGGTGGCAGCAGCACTCCGGTCAGCAGCAACGAAAAACCGCTAAGCATCGCCAAGAGCGATCTCGCCCTGGGTGATCTGGCTTTCGAGTTCCTTTACTGGGAAAATGCCGAGCGCCGCGACGATGAAAAAATCCTTGGTTTACCGGCCTACCAAATCCGCCTTAAAGCCCCATCACGCTCTGCACTCTATGCTGCGGTGGATGTCTATGCCTCCAAACAAACCGGCGCGCTGCTGCAGATCCTTTGCTACAATTGGGATGGCAAATTGGTCAAGCGCTTCAAGGTCATAAAAGGCCAGCGGGTTGATGGCTACTGGACGCTACAACAAATGCGCATCGAGTCATTCGCTCCCGGCTCCCGCCGGCCAGCCTCACGCAGCTACATCGAAATCGATGAGGTGGTTTCAGAAATCACGCAATAACCCGTTTGCCCCAACCAACAATTAAAACCAAACTAGCCTGGTATCATCGGGACAGTTTCTTGAAATTGTTGGCCTTGCTGCCGCCCGGTTATTCCCCTGTGTAGTTCAAGCTGCTCACAATCAGCTGAAAACCTGGTGCAGCTTTCTCCAGATCTTCATCCGCAACCTGAAAAATGACAAAGCATAACTTTTGCCCGAATTCCAGCCGCATGTACCGTCGCAGGTGCGGCACCGTCTCGTTAAGGATCGTAATCGAAAATTGCTCCTCCAGATAATCATCAGCCATTTGAAAACTGGACTCACTAATACTTCCCAGCGTGTAATCCTCTTTCGCACCATCAGCAAAATCGGCGCTGAATTCCTTGAGCCCCAGTGCATCTTCCCTGCCGAAAATTTGAATGATTACAATGGCGTCCCCCGGCGATTCGATAAACAGGTATCTAAAAAAATCAAAGTTTTCGTCATCAGTAACTTTCCAATTTCCGGGGTACTGAAAACTTAGTCCCTGCTTCGAGTAGCTTTGGGGCGAGGAGACATCAGCCTGACGCTCCCAACAACCGACAACGGAAATCGCCAGCAAACAGGTAAGACCAAGGTTGAGAGTGTTCGACATACCCGGCATAGTAACCCGCTTAGCGGGCGACAACAACAATGATTATTTGACGGTGCCCCCACTGCGGCCCGCGAATAAATAACGGTTTACCCTTAACCAACTGCGCATCCACCCCAACCAGCAACTGCTGCCCGCGATATAGCTCGGTGTAGATCCGTGTCCAGTCGCTGTCTGAATCATCAATTATCTTTAGGTAAAACTCCTTGCTGGGGATCAACCAGTCGCGCGACAGCTTGGCCAACTGGCGCGTGTCACTACCCAGCACCTCAAAACCGCTGTAACCAAATGTCTCTGCAAGGTCATCCGCGTAGGCCGCAATTTGCTTGGGCACCTTGGCCTCATCACCATTGTAAGCAGCCAATACAAAGGCCTCGACTTGAACCGAATCCTGCGCCGCAGCCACTGGAGCAGACAGCTCCAAACCCGCCAGGCACAGCACGCTAGCAATTGCCCCTAACCTAATCATTGAATACTGTGATCCTCCGGTAGAAAGTCCAGCCCGCTTACCCAGACCACCGCATAATGGTCGTCGCTGGTGCTCAGCGGGGTTGCCTCGATACCATCTTCAAATGTGTGCACTGAGAGAACCCGGGTGGTCAGGCCGACTTCTGCCTGCCGGTTGTACGGTTGCAAAGCAATTGTCATGACTGCCGCAACCAGCAGCATCAGCGCCCCGCTGATCGCTAGCCGCGGCCATAGCATCAACCCACCCCCAGCCGTCTGCCGCGCAGCTTGCGGTGCGGCTTCCTCGTCGCGAATCCTTTCCAGGATCTGGTGGCTGAAAAAATCACCATTCTTTAGCTCGGTATGCCGCACCCCGCGGCTGAACTCATCGAGGAATGCTTTGTCGATCTCGATACTGTCAACCTGCTCCCCGCGGTGCACGAGTTCTTCGCGGACAGCTTCGATGGCGGCCGGATCATCCAAATCACCATCCACCGCACGGACGTAGTTCTGCTCAAAGTCTTTCATAAATATCCTTCAATTCTTCCTGTAGTTTTTTACGCGCATAAAATATCCGTGACATCACCGTGCCGGTGCTGCAGCCAACGACCTCGGCAATTTCCTGGTAGGCAAAGCCGTGAACCTCGCGCATCACGATGACCTCACGATGATCGAGACTTAAATTCCCCAATGCTTCCTCGATCCGCGCGGCGATCTCGCCATGCCACGCCCGCTGGTCAGGTGCCTCGGATTTTGATGTGGTACCGGCCAGCGCTACCCCCGTGGTTTCTTCCAATGCCTCCAGCGATTGCTCGGCATGACGCTTCTTACGCCGCAGGAAATCGATCGCGAGGTTGCGCATGATCCGGAACAGCCAGGTGAAAAATGCGGACTCCCCCTTGAAGCTGGAAAGCGATCGCCAGGCCTTAACGAACCCATCCTGCGCGATGTCCCACGCATCTTCCTCGTTTCTGACAATCTGGACTAACATGGCAAATACCTTGGCACGATGCTTTTCAATCAATTCCTCATAAGCGGCAAGGTCACCCTCGCGGCACCTCGTTACCAGCTTGCGCTCATGTTCGCGCTCATCATCCCGAGTGCCCTCGCCTTCCATCATTAATTGACGCTTATACGTCGAAATTTATTCAGTCTTGCCAACCAGCCGTCGCCATTCGCAACGTGCATCCCCCATCATGTCCACAATGCTATCCCTCAATAGAAACATCTTGCCACGCAACATCAAATGGTCCGGCCCGGAAATGTATCCTGCGTCACCCAGGACAGAGACCACGTTGAGCGCCTCTTCGACGCTGCCCAGGCCACGCTTCAGGTAGGCCACGGTCATGCCGGGCTCGCCGCTGCCGGATGTGGTCACCGCAGCAGCCAGCTTGGCCGCCGCGGTGGTTACCGAGCACAGCAACATCGAAGCTTCATCTTCCGCTTCGTCATCCAGTTCCTCAACAAAATCAAAAACCGACTCCACCAGTTGCTTGGCATCCAGATAGGCGGGGTGAGCACGAAAATTAAAGCCCTCGGCTACCTCGTCAGAACAGCCGACCCCCTCAAATATAAATTCATCCTCAACCGATATGAATTCATCATCGTCATGCTCCGCAACATCATCCTGTGGAAAATCTGCGTCTTCCTCCTGGGCCAGCAGATCGTTAAACGCCGCCTCGTCGAGATGACTGCCAAAGGTTTCCTCCAACTCCTCGTTGCGTCGATCCTGCTCGCGCATGAACCGCTCCCATTCGTACTCGTCCCAGGGACGCTCGAGATCGCGATTTTCTTCCCGCATGTCATCCTACATAATCGGTGGTAATTGCATTCGTAAAGGAATTATCGCACGAATTTTTATAATTCCTCATGTGCCCTGATTTATAATTTCCATAGTTTGGCGCCGAAGTTGCCCGCAAGCCGCTTCAATATCATGGCCTTTCTCCCGACGCAGAGTTGCCTGCACACCACGCGCCAGCAGTTTGGCCAGGAAGGCTTCTTGTTGATTTTCATCGGGTCGTTGCCATTCCAACCCAGCCACCGCGTTGTACGGAATCAGGTTTACTTTGGCCCGCAACTCAGACGCCGCTTCGGCCAAAGCCGCTGCTTCGCCCAGGCTATCGTTCACCCCCTCGATGAGGATATATTCAAATGTCAGCTTCTGGCGGTGGTTCTTATTCCATTCACGACAGGCGCCGAATAACTCTTGCAGCGGGTACTTATGATTGATCGGCATGATCTGCTCTCGTACCGCGTCGCTGGCACCATGCAGCGAGATTGCCAGCCTGAGCTGCAATTGCTCCGCTGCCAGCCGCCGAATCTGCGGCACTAACCCGCTGGTCGACACCGTGATCCGGCGCGCGCCAATCCCGATCCCCCACGGCGCATTGAGTACACGAATCGCCCGCAGCACGTTGTCGTAATTGGCCAGCGGCTCCCCCATTCCCATGAAAACAATATTGTCTACATGCGCAGCAGCCTGCCGTTCGACCGCAACCAGCTGTGCAACAATCTCGCCGGCCTCCAGATGCCGCGACCAGCCGTCAAGGCCACTGGCACAGAACTTACAGCCATAAGCACAGCCAACCTGGCTCGAGACGCATAAGGTCATCCGGTCACCACGCTCACCATAAAGCCCAGGTGATGCCGGAATAAGGACCGCCTCGATAAGCTGGCCGTCATGTAAACGAAACAAAAACTTACGCGTCGTATCCTCCGACCCCAACACCCTGACACATTCCAGCGGCAGAAAACTGAATGCCGCTCCCAGTTTATCCCGCAGCTTTAGCGGAATATTTAGAAACTGAGCAACGCTTTCCGCACGCTTGCGATACACCCAGTCGAGCACTTGGTCGGCACGATATGCCGGCTCACCCTCAGTAGCCAGCCAGGCTGTCAGTTCCTCTTTGAGAACTCCATAGATCGAAGTAGTTTGCTGCACGTTACCAATTTGCACCGGGAACTGAGCAGGCACAATAGAGATCCGAGCTAGATTGAACCAATTACAAATAAACACTTTCCACCAAGCGTTACCAAGATATGTTGTATTAATGCCCAGAAGAGCCAGCAAATCAATTAACCCCCTGTGGATACTTATCGTAGGCGTCGTAGTCATCGGCGCTGTCATCCTTGGCCGTACGTTTTTCGGTGAACTCGATGACCCCTACCGCACGATCCCGGAACTCGATGTGGCAACCTACCTGGATAATTCCGATGCTCTGCGCGGCAATGTCTACAAGACCGACGGACTCATTGATTCATCGCTAGCGTGGTCGCCGGAGCGCGGTCGCCTGATCGCCGTTGAAGTGCAGGCCAGCCCCGACAACGCATTGCTGCCGGTACTTGTGCCGCCCGAATTATCAGATATAAATATACAGAAAGGACAGTCTTTCCTGTTGCAGATTGAGGTGATCGAAGATGGCATCCTGCTAGCGAAAGACCTGAAAAAATCATGAAATTCTTCCCAATACATTCTCACAACTACACATTGGTAGCCGCTGGCTGCCTGGTTCTGATGACTGCCGTTGCTACGGCCCAGAATCCCAATAGCGTCGACAACCAGCAGACGCAAACCACAACGACTACTTCCAAGTCAAATAACCAGTCATCCAGTAACCCACTGGAAGGTCAATCAGACTTCCTCGGCAAAGATGTCCCATTCTTTAATCCCGGTAACGAAATCCTGTCGTGGGATGGCAAAAACTGGCAAATCGCCGACAACCGCGTGTTTCAGGCCCGCTTCGAAAAATACCTGAATGCACCTGCAGCCACTACCGAGGAAGATGAGGAATATCGCGCGCTGCTCGACCGCATCACCGACTTGCTGGCACCCGGGCAGTACACGACCAGCAGGGTCGATGAAGCATTCAGCCTGCTGCCACAGGCATCAAACTTCAAAATCGATGCCAACCTCTGCGACTCGATTGCAGACGCCGTCTACTCGATTTGGCTCGCCCGCAGCGAACGGGAGCGGCTTCGCGTCGCCAACGAAAACCTCGACGAACAACTCAAGCAGCATGAATGGAATGCCCGAATGGCCTCGCAGGATCTTGCGGCAAAGATGGAAGGCACCGAAGGCAATGCCAAGGCTAAGCAGCGCGCCTTACGTCAAGACCTGCGCGTCGAACCCTACCTGCGGCGCAAAGTTGAAGTGCTCGCACTCATGGAGGCCAATAAAATCAAGCGTGAGGCTACTCTACTACAGTCAAAAATCGAGTTTCAATCATTGCTGGTCCAGCTATTCCTGCAGCGTCGTTTTCAGCACGTACTAATCGGCACCAGGTTCTACCGCGCCATGTTCAGCGATGGCGATACCTTGCTGCGTGTCGAGGGTGATGCCAAGGAACTGTTCGCCAGCACGACCGGTATGCCACCGACCGTTGCAGTCATCGATGCCCTTGCCAATGAGATGATCCGCGACGTCCAGGAGGGCGTCGATTCCTACAACTTCCTGCTCGAAAAAAATGAATTGGAAAGCGCCACCAAGCGGCTTGGTGAAGCGTTCGTTGTCGGCGAGTACATGCCGCCGCTGCGGACGCTCACCCGCGAGAAAAAACGCCGCGCCCTGGAGTTCGCCCAACTGTCCAATCAATTGATTTCAGCCATCGAGGTTAAGGATTACACGCTGGCCGAAGAGAATGTCGAAAAATTAAAGGAGATCGCCAAGGATTTCGATCCTTCCAAAGCGCTGGCCGCCATAGAGACTGCCCGCACCGTCAGTGCCATGCACCTGGCTAAAGCAAAAAATGCTGCAGTAAGTGGTGACCGCGAAACCCTCGAGACCGAACTGCGGGCGGCTACTGAGATCTGGCCGCGCAACCCGGATCTGGCCAAGGTCTCGGCCGCCATCTTCTCACAGTCCGACATGCAGATGCAGGCACTGGCCGATCTCGAACGCCTCTACAGCCAAAAAAACTACCGCCAAATCTACGAGGATCAGGTTCGCTTCATCGCTGCCGCTGCAATGTATCCGGAAAAGCAGGAGGCCCTGGCCGAGGTACTCAAGAACATGCAGAAGATTGAAACTGCGATCATCCAGGCACGCGAGATGACCCGCCACGGCGACGCCGCCGGCGCCTGGGAGCAAACCGAACGGGTCTATCAGGAGTTCCCGGATGACAATAAACTCAACCAACTGCGCGCCGAGTTGACAACCGAAGCCGCAGACTTTGTTTCCACTCTGCGCCGGGCCGAGCAACTCGAGACCGAGGACAAGGTGGGATCCAGCCTGGCCTGGTTCCTCAAGGCGCGTAAGCTCTACCCAAATAGCAGCTACGCCCACAATGGCATCGACCGCCTGGTCGAAAAAATCCTGCCGGAATCCGAGCGCGAGACCGAAGCAACAATGGCTGAACTCACCGAGTAGACCTGCCACGATTAGCTGTAACTTACAAGTTGACCGCCGCCAGCGCTGCGGCTAGTTTTCCGACTACTCCGCAGATGGAGCCAACTTTTAAATCAGTCCCCAATATAAATACAGGCAATGGAATTATCAGAAAGAGTTACTTCACTCACCCCATCAGTTACACTGGAAATAACCAGCAAGGCTAAAAAAATGCTGGCCGATGGCATCGACGTATGCGGCTTTGCCGGCGGCGAACCCGACTTCGACACACCCGATCACATCAAGGCAGCGGCTGCAGAAGCACTCGATGCCGGCATGACAAAATACACGCCAAGTTCCGGCATCCCTGAGCTGCGCGAGGCGATCGCGGAGAAATTTCTCGAGCAAAACTCGCTGGCCTACAATCCGAGCCAAGTTATTGTCAGTTGCGGTGCCAAACATTCCTGCACCAATGCCATCCTGGCTACCTGCAACCCGGGCGACGAGGTAATCATACCATCTCCCTATTGGCTCAGCTATCCTGAAATGGTGCGCATCGCAGGTGCCACCCCGGTATTTGTGGAAACCTCGCCGGATAATGACTGGAAGCTCACCGCCGAGGATTTCGAAAACTCGATGACCCCGCTGACCAAGATGATCATCATCAACTCCCCCGGCAATCCGACCGGCTCGGTCTACACCCGCGAGGAACTTGAAAAGATTGCAGAGGTAGCGCTCGAGGAGGAAATTATCGTGCTTTCCGACGAAATCTACGAAAGCCTGATCTATGATGACCGCGAACATGTCAGCATCGGTTCGCTCAGTGAGGAAATCCAGCAGCTCACGATCACGGTCAATGGCTTCAGCAAATCCTATTCGATGACCGGCTGGCGGCTCGGGTACCTCGGTGCCCCGGAGGCAACTGCGGCAGCCATCAATTCGATGCAGAGCCACATGACATCCAACCCGACCTCGTTCGCACAAAAAGGCGGGCTGGCAGCACTGCAGGGCGACCAGAGCTTCCTCGAGGACGTGCGGATGGAATTCGACATGCGCCGCCAGTACATGTTTGACCGGATCAATAAAATACCAAGGTTGAGTGCTGTCCAGCCGCATGGTGCCTTTTACATGCTGGCCGATATCTCAAAGACGGAACTGACCTCGCAAAACTTCGCCGACAGCCTGCTCTCCAAGGCTAACGTCGCAGTGATCCCCGGGATCGCCTTCGGTGCCGACCAGACAGTGAGGCTCAGCTACACCTGCGGCATGGATGTCCTCAAGAAAGGACTCGACCGGCTCGACGAATTCTGCGCGCGCATCTGATTGGGCCTGACCACCTGCCAATCAAGCCACATCCTACGCTCGCATGATGAAAGTGCTGGTCATCGATATTGGCGGCAGCAATGTGAAGTTCCGTTTATCCGGTCGCGACGGTAAATGGAAAGAGCCAACCGGTTCGGAATTTACCCCGGATCGCTTCGCCAAGCTGGCGCAGCCGGTAATCGCAGAAGCCGCACCGGATGTAGTCACCGTCGGGTTTCCGGCAATTGTCCGCGATGGTAAGATCATCGATGAGCCGGAAAACCTGGGAGGCGGCTGGGTCGGCTTCGATTTCGAGAAGATCCTCAACAAACCAACCAGGATCCTGAATGATGCAGCATTACAGGCCCTGGGGGCATACAGCGGTCGCGGCCGCATGCTATTCCTCGGATTGGGCACCGGTCTCGGCTCAGCAATCATCGATTGCGGGCGGGTCGTCCCCCTCGAGCTGTGCCGGTTGCGCTACTCGCGCAGTAAATCACTCGAGGATGCTGTCAGCAAAGCGACACTCAAGGAGATCGGCCAGCAGGAATGGGAAAAGGTCGTATGGGAAGTGGTGGCCGTGCTCAAAGAGGCATTGCTTTCACAGACTGTCTCGATTGGCGGGGGCAATGCAAAGTTCTTGGAAAATGTCCCCGAGTGGGCCAGCATCGGCAACAACAAGGATGCTTTTCACGGCGGCGTCAGGCTGTGGCAGGATACATCCATAGAAATCGGTGGTGGTGGTAGAAGCTCGTAATGACAACAGATAGCCAGCAAGCAGCAACCGGGAAGTGGCAGTCGCTGGCTCCGTCAATTGGGCGCTGGCTGCTGATCCTCCTGCCGTTTCTGGTCTACGCACTGCTATGGTTGGCACGCGCCGGAAACTCACCGTTCTGGTCGGACGAAATTCTTTCGTTCTTCATGTGCGGCAAGGCGGATGTCCCGCTTGGCACAGTCTGGCATGGTATCTGGCAGGGTCGCGACGGCATGTTCCCCGCATTTTATTTATGCCACTACCTTTGGGGGGCCACCCTGCAGCCGCTGGCGGCGCAACTGCTTGCCGGTATTGCTGCCTACCCGCAGGAGGCGGCCTGGCGCCTGCCATCGCTACTCTTCGCACTCGCTGGTTCCGCTGCACTGCTGTGGCAGCTCGCCATCAGGTATGGACTAACCATCGCGGTAGCAGCGGTGTCTGTCTTGTTGCTTGGCTCCAACCAACTGACCGTGCATGCCGGTGGCTTCCGCTGTTATGGCATGCTGATCGGTTTAAGCGCCCTGCTGGTCGCGCTGCTACTGGCACGTGAAAACAAACAAACACGTTGGCAACTGCCGGCACTTGCCCTGTGCGCCCTGGCACTCACCTTTACCCACCTCTTCGGCATCCTTTATGTATTTGTCTGCTGTTTGGGCTACTATATTGCCGTTCGCGGCACTCCACGCACCTGGCTGACATTAGGGGTAACGGCATTGCCTGCCGCCCTGATGCTGCTGGCTTACCTGCCGGCGGTCCTCAATATGCGCCGCATGGAAACACCCTGGAGTTGGCGCCAGCCGCCGGTGCTGGAAATGTTACCCGACGGCTTCCTGGTCATCGGCTTGAATCCGTGGCTGCCAATCGTGCTGGCACTCATCGTAATCATCGCAATAGCTGGTAAATCAAAGTGGGAACCATCTGCCCGCCCGTCGCCGGTGGCATTGTGGATCGCAGCGACACTACTGGCTGTGCCGCCGGCCGTCTGGTTGCTCTCACAATTTACCACCCCGGTCTTTCTCAACCGCTACTTCCTGCCAGTCGCCATCGCCTACGGCCTGCTTACCGCAGCAGTAGTCCCGCGCATTGGTGGTCGACTGGCCGCACTCGTCCTGAGCATCCTGCTGGGAATTGCCGGGCTGGCCGGCATCCCGCAACCCTCATCAGCCCCACCATCAGCGATGGAACCGCTCTACCCGCTCAGCCGCAGCGACTGGCAACAACCCGCGCTGTTCCACATCACGGACAGCAGCCACCTGTTCATGCAGCAACTGTTCTATGAAAAAAATTCCGCAGTCAGGCATTTCTTCCTCTATGATAAGGACAAGGCATATGACCCCAACTCTGATGCCCCAAGACGACTGGCCAGCGAGATCAACCAGGTCGCCGTACAGTCGGAGACCTGGCAGGACACCAACAAGAAAAATGGCGTGCCCAGCGAATTGCTGCTACCGGTCGAGGAGGCAGAAGGCTTTGCCAGTTACCTGCCGGCAAAAATGCAGCTGGTCGTCTCGCGCTCGCTCGATCTGAAAGCCGGGGAAAATTTTAATAAGCTGCTACTCAACCTCGGCTGGCACCCAGCCACCCGCTACATCATCCCCGCGCCAGCCGGCAGCATCGACAGCGGCATCGAACGAACTGTCTGGCGACGACCGCAAAGCCAACCTGAGAACCGCGAGTAGTAAAAAGGATATTCAAACATCAATCTTCTTGCTTTGCAGAATCGCTATGCCAGCCCAGCACTCCTCAGACAAACTCTGTCCAATCCTGATTTTAAGTTATCAGTTCATTGTTCTTGTTCTTATTCGCATGGATCTGGATCTATGGCTTGCGGCTGGTGATTATCCTGTGGTCACGAGATTGTCGCGTGCAACGGCGTGAGCCGCGCAGGAGGACAAAGTTCCCGCCAGTCCGCCGTAGCTCCGAAATTGCAATCAGCATTCAGTTTCACCAAGCGAAGGCGGAACCCTTGCCAATAGCATGCCCGCTCATGCCGCCTGCGCCAGCCGATCCAGCGGACTGGTCACGCCGAGTCCGTTCTCGCCGACGGCCACATGCAAATAAATCTCAGTCGTGGTTATGTCTTCGTGACCAAGAAGCTCCTGGATCGTTCGCAAATCGGCCCCATCTTCCAGCAAATGCGTGGCGAAGGAAT
>CAYUDZ010000063.1:0-14716 GCA_964443575.1 uncultured Chthoniobacteraceae bacterium
CACCTCACGCTGCATCTCGCTACGAAGTTTGTGATTGATCCGGGTTAGCGGTATGGCAAGAACCTTCTCTGAAGCGATATCTTGATTCTCCGCACAATAGAAGGTATTTTAGCAATCATAATGGACGCTATAATTCTAGAGAAAGAAGCTCTGCAACTCCCTGAGGCACAGCGTGCGCTACTCGCCGACCGATTGCTAGAGAGTATTTCCAAAGGATCTCCTGAATTACAAGAATTATGGACCCGGGAAGCTGAAAGCCGGCGTTTAAAGCGTTTGGTATCCATCAAGCCATAACCGGTTGTGTTTCCGGCTGATGTTGTGGCTGATTTTCTGTTTCTTCTTCGATTTCCAACAAGTCATCGTCCCAATTACGTGCTTCGCCGGTGTGTTGTTTGGCGATCAGCATATAGAGCGACGGGACGACGAACAGGGTGAAGACGGTGCCGATGGCCATGCCGGTGACCAGGACCAGGCCTATCGAGTTGCGCGCTTCGGCACCGGCACCGGTGACCAGAACCAGGGGCAGGTGACCGAAGACGGTGGCAAAGCTGGTCATCAGGACCGGGCGCAGGCGGGTGGCGGCGGCCTCTTTGATCGCCGTTAGTTTATCCCGACCGCGGCGCTGCAACTGGTTGGCGAACTCGACGATCAGGATGCCATTTTTAGCCACCAGTCCGGTGAGCGTGACAAGACCCACTTGCGAATAGATATTCATGGTAGTCGTCCAGCCATCGGTCCAGAAGCGCATTTCCGGGTTGGGAATTTTCAGGAAGGTAAAAATCAGCGCACCGAACATTGCCAGCGGCACGGAGCCCAGCAGGATGATCAACGGATCACGGAAGCTGTTGAATTGTGCGGCCAGCACCAGGAAGATCAGGATCAGCGCGAGGGAAAGGGCAGGCAGGAAGCGGTTCCCTTCGTTGCGCAGCTGCCGCGACTCGCCGGTGTAATCGATGCTGTATCCATCCGGCAGGATTTCGGCGGCTTTATCTTCGAGCATTTTGAGGGCGGAATCGAGCGGGGCGATGGCCACGCCACTCAGCTTGACCGCATTCAACTGCTGCAAGCGGTTGAGCGAGCGCGGGGTGGTGGTTGTTTCCAAGCTGGCGATGGAATCGAGCGGCACCATCTCATCATTTGGGCCGGAGACATAAATGTTCTTGAGTTGATCAGGGGTCAGGCGTTCCATGCGGGTGACTTGCGGGATGACCTTATAGCTGCGTCCGGCAATATTGAAGCGGTTGACAAAATTGCCGCCGACCATGGCGGAGAGGTCGGCGCCAACATCGCGCAAATCCAGCCCGAGCGAAGCCACCTTATCACGATCGAGTTTCACTTCGGTCTCGGGCTGGTCGATCTTGGTATCGATGATGGGTGGGAAGGCGAACATGTTGCTCTTGATCGCCTCGAGCTTCAGCTGATTGGCAAATTCCAGGATCTGCTCGGGCTCGGCGGTCGATGCAATGACAAACTCCACCGGAAAATCACCACCACCGGGCAGCGCGGGCGGCATTAACGAGAAAACTTCAATGCCGGGAATGGCACCCAGGCTCATCTGAACCTCAGGTAGAATATCGAAGGCGGTGCGCTCACGTTCTCCCCATGGCTGCAGCAAGACACCGCCAAAGCCGTTGCTGGGAAAGGTGATTTGGAAGGTGTGCTCGGCCTCGGGCAGGGCCAGCATGCGGCGGTTCATTTCCTCGGTGAAATGCACGGTTTGCTCGATCGAAGCATTAGCCGAGGCATCGACGATACCGAAGATCACGCCCTGGTCTTCAGTTGGCGCGAGTTCTATAGGTGAAAGTATAAACATCGGGATGGTCAGCAGCGAAAGACCGATCCAGACCGTAAAGACTGCCGGGCGGGCATTCAGGGTGCCGGTTAGCAAGCGCTGGTAAAATTTACGCAGACGGTCAAAATCGCGATTGATGCGCCCGGTCAGACCTTTCTCTTCGCGTTTGGCGGAAAGCAATTTTGACGACATCACCGGCGAAAGAGTCAGGGCAACGATGCCTGATATCAGCACCGCCCCGGCCAGGGTAAAGGCAAATTCGCGGAACAAGGCACCGGTCAGTCCGCCCTGCAGACCGATCGGTGCGTACACCGCAGCGAGGGTGATGGTCATGGCTATGATCGGGCCTACCAACTCGCGGGCACCAAGCAGCGCGGCATTGACTGGTGAGCGACCTTCGCGCAGATGGCGTTCGACGTTCTCGACGACCACGATCGCGTCATCGACGACCAACCCGACCGCCAGCACGATCGCCAACAGGGTCAGCAAATTAATCGTAAAGCCAAGCGCCTGGATCAGGAAGACCGCACCGATCAGCGATACCGGGATCGCCACAATCGGCACCAGCACCGAACGCACCGAACCGAGGAACAGGAAGATCACAATGACCACGATGAGCAGGGTCTCGGCCAACGTCTTGACCACCTCCTTGAGGGCGTCATTGATGTACTCCGTGGCATCGTAGGCAACCCGTCCGTCGAGTCCGGTTGGCAGGTTACGGCTGATTGACTCCATCTCCGTATTGACCCGCTCGATCACGTCGAGTGCATTGGCATTTGGCAGTACCCATACCCCCATAAAGACGGCTTTCTCTCCGGAAAAGCGGACCTCGGCATTGTAATCCTCAGCCCCGTGCGAAACCGTCGCAATATCTTCCAGCCTGATCAGGGCACCTTCGTTCTCGCGGATAACGATTTGGCGGAATTCTTCGGCACTGTTGAGATCGGTGTTGGCGGTAAGGGAAACCTCCACCATCGATCCCTTGGTGCTGCCCAAGGCGGAAAGGAAATTGTTGGCAGCGAGTGCCTCACGAACCTGAGACGGAGTGATGTTGAGGGCGGCCATGCGATCCGGTTGCAGCCAGACACGCATCGCAAACGTGCGCTCGCCGAGGATATCGGCGCGTTGCACGCCTTCCACTGCGGACAAGCGTGGCTGGACGACCCGTACCAGATAATCGGTGATTTCGTTCTGCTCGAGGATTTCAGATGAAAAGCTTAAATATGCCGAAGCAAATTCGGAGTCGGCCGATTCGATATTAATTGTCGGAACTTCGGCTTCCGGCGGCAGGTCGCTGCGCACCTGGTCGACCTTCGAGCTAATTTCTGCCAGCGCTTTGGTCGAGTCGTAGTTGAGTTTGAGCCTGGCGGTGATTGTTGACAGTCCCTGGGCACTGCTCGACTCCAGGTACTCGATGCCATCGGCGGCAGCGATCGCGCGTTCCAGCGGCGTGGTGATGAACCCACGCACCAGTTCCGGACTTGCCCCAACATAGACGGTGGTCACGGTTACAGCCGCATTTTCGCTGCGCGGGTACTGGCGGACATTGAGGCTGCTGATTGCCTGCAGTCCCGCAATAATGATGACCAGGTTGACCACCAGGGCCAAAACCGGGCGTCGGATAAAGATATCGGTAAGCGATTTCATTTTGATGGCTTAAATGCTTAGCCTTCCTCCGGTGTAGGCTCGAGGCTGTACTCCAGTGCCAGTGAATCGGAGATCACGACTGATGCATTATTCTGCAGCTTGAAGACCCCTTCGCTGACGACCCGTCGACCGGGTTTCAGGCCATCGAGGATCGAGATGAAGTCACCGCGGGACTCTCCGGTGCGAACAAATTGCTGACGAATCACAAAACCGGTATGCTCGTAGGGAGCACCCAGCTGTGGTTGCTCATTTTCCTCAGCCTCGCTCTCCTCTGCCACTTCTTCGATGATGTAGACGGAGTTGCCATAGGGCGCGTACAGCACGGCTGTCGAGGGGATTGAAAGTACCTGTTTCTTTTCAGGCTTGATCACCCTGACCTTGGCGAACATACCCGGGCGCAGCAGTTCATCCGGGTTTTCGAATGTGGCCTGCACATCAATCGTACGGGTGGCAGTGTCCAGCAACGGGCTGGTCGCCGTGAGCTTACCACGAAATTCACGGTCCGGAAAACTGTCGACAGTTGCAACAACCTCCAAGCCATCTCTGAGTTCCCGGATCACCTGCTGCGGCAGCGAAAAATCGACATAAACCTGCTGCAGCGACTGGAGGGTCACAATGTGGTCACCGACATTAACAAAGCTGCCTTGATTCACCCGGCGAATTCCGGTGCGTCCCGTAAACGGTGCCCGGACATATTTGTCATCAATTATTGATTGGATATTTTCTACCTGCGCTTCCGCTTCGGTGTAGCGGGCGCGGGCAGAGTCGTATTCTGAAGTTGAAATCGTTCGCGATGCACGCAGCGACTCGGAGCGTTCCAAGTCGAGCCTGGCCAGCTCTTTAGCTGCCTCGGCAGCTTTCAGTTGTGCCTCTTCAGTCCGGGTATCGAGTTTTACCAGCAACTGTCCCTGTGTCACGAGCTCGCCTGAATCAAAAGCAATTTCGACCACATTGCCAGATGCTTCGGCTCGCAGGTCAGCACCTTCAACCGGACTGACTGAACCGACTGCGGCTAGTGATTGTTCCCAGCTCTGTTCTTCGACTGTGGAGCTGGTGACGGTGAATGGCGGCAACTTGAAGGCAGTCCCCTCCTGGATCATGGCCCCAATTTGCATCGCCTTGATCCCACCAAGTACCAGCAATGCCACTAGCACGATTCCTACCCCAATCAGTATCTTTTTCATGATTATCTATTTTATGAAATTTGCCTGCCCTTATTGTTTTTGGTAAATACGTCCCACAGGCGGTAAAGGAATTCCCCATGACTGTGGCTTTCCGGTTCCCTGGACTGCCCGTACAAAGTCTCAGACATATGCAGGCCAAGCTTCATGGTCATTAAAATTTCGACCGTTTCATCGATGCTAAGTCCTGAGTTTGCCAGCAGTTCGTCGCTACTCTTCGCAACCAGTTCATGCAGGGCGGAGCGGATGCTGTCACCCACATCAGCAACACGTTTGGCTACATCAGGGTTGCGCCCGGCTTCGGCAAAAAGTTCAACAACATAGGCCGAAGAGGGACAGGCTGCATCTTCAGAATCGCCAAGCCCGAAAAAGATCCGCAGGGCTTCATCAATCGATTCCGCCTCGCGCGCGCGCTCCATAACCTCTCCAATGTGACGCTTGTGCTCGCGCGCCATCTCTTCAATCACAGTGTCCTTGTTGGCAAAATAGCGGTAAATCAAGCCGACACTGATCCCCGCCGTGCCGCTGATGTCCTGCATCGTCGTCTGGTGGAAACCCCGCTTGGCAAAACACTCCGCCGCCGCTGCCAATATCTGGTCACGCCGCTCAACTGCCGCTGGATCCTGCTTCAATTCCACCATAATTCCTGTGAATGAACATTCATTCATCGCGCTTGTCAACCCTTTATGTCGGGGGTATTGCTGATGGTGTGGGAAATTGTGGGTTTGCAATTGGTGGGTGGATCGGAGATGGTGTTGATCTCCATGGATGAGAAGAATTTGCGTAAGTACCGACCGTTTCACGAGCGGTTGCAGGTAGAATTAGCTGACCGGCAGTGGCCGGAGCGGGTGATTGAGCGTGCACCGATCTGGTGCAGTGTGGACCTGCGGGATGGCAACCAGGCGTTGGCGGTGCCAATGGGTGTGGATGAAAAGATGTCCTATTTCAAGTTGTTATGCGAGATCGGGTTCAAGGAGATTGAGGTAGGGTTTCCGTCGGCGTCGGAGACGGAATTTCGTTTTTTGCGGCGTTTGGTGGAAGAGGATGCGGTGCCTGAGGATGTGACTTTGCAAGTGCTGGTACAAGCGCGTGAGCACTTGATCAGGCGCACCTTTGAATCACTGGACGGGGTCAAGCAGGCGATTGTCCACATCTACAATTCGACTTCACCACTGCAGCGCAAGATTACATTTAGCGATGCTAGCCGGGATGAAATCAAGGCGATTGCGGTTAATGGGGTCGAGTTGGCCCGGGAATTGGAGTCTGCAACGGATGGTACAGCGATCCGATTACAGTATTCGCCGGAGAGTTTTTCGGATACCGAAATTGATTATTCGCTTGAGGTGTGTGAAGCAGTACTGGACGCGTGGGGAGCGAGTGGTGAGGCACCGGTGATATTGAATTTGCCGGCGACGGTCGAATGGACCACACCGAATGTGCATGCGGACCAGATCGAATGGTTTTGCCGCAATTTGCGGGATCGGCAGCGGGCGATTATCAGCCTGCATACGCACAATGACCGGGGAACCGGAATTGCGGCTACCGAACTCGGGTTACTGGCGGGAGCACAGCGTGTGGAAGGGACATTGTTTGGTAATGGTGAGCGGACCGGCAATTTGGACATTGCGACAGTAGCGTTGAACATGAACAGCCATGGGATTGCCACCGGGCTGGACTTTTCTGATTTACCGGCGATCCGTATGGCCTACGAAAATTTTACTGGCATGGGGGTACACGAGCGTCACCCTTATGCAGGCGAATTGGTCTTCACGGCGTTCAGCGGCAGCCACCAGGATGCGATCAAAAAAGGAATGGATCGGGCGAAGCGGGATACGGGTGCGGGGATGTGGGAGGTGCCCTACCTGACCATCGATCCGCAGGATATTGGGCGCAACTATGAGGCGATCATACGGATCAATAGCCAGAGCGGTAAGGGTGGGGTGGCCTGGGTGATTGGTCGCGAGTACGGGTTGGAATTGCCGAAATCTATGCACCCTGATGTAGGGGCCGCAGTCAATGCCGTGGCCGACGAGCGCGGTGAGGAATTGAACTCGGAGCAAATCTGGGAAATCTTCAAGTCCGGATTTGTCAACCTTGCTCAACCGTTGCGGCTGATTCGTCATCGCGGGGTAATCGAGCAAATTGCCGGTGAGGCAGCGACCGGCTCGGCAAGCGCCACCCATGGCTTTGTAATCGAGCATCAGGGTGGACAGCGTGAAATCGAGGGCTCCGGCAACGGGCCGATTAATGCGCTGGTCAATGCGTTGGACGCCAGTGGCTTGAAATCATTCAGTGTAGCCGACTACCGTAGCCAGGCGATCGGCGGTGGCTCGGCAGCCGATGCCGCAGCCTTTGTTCAAGTACACCGGGATGCGGATGGTAAATTATTCTGGGGCTGTGGAATTGATCCATCGATTGAGGTGGCCGGCCTGTTGGCTCTGGTTTCCGCTGCCAACCGTGCATTGGCTGAGTAGCCTACGTGGCTGACAATAATTTTCTCGAGCTAACTCTTGATCGTGCAGCGTTACGGATTAGTAACCATGCGCGAAAGCACGATACTACTGGTCACAGCTCTGGCGGCGGCCATCTGGTTAGCCTTTGACTTTAATTATGGCTTGGTCACTGCCGGGGTAGTGACTGCAGTGTTTATGCTCGTCGTGTTTGTAGTTGTCCTGCTAACGGGCAAGGATTGACTGCATTATTCAGCACCATCATTAGACGACTGGATCATTTTGCTGTCGTCAGTCGGCTTCTTTGCCGGTTCACTTTTGAAGAGTTTGCGGAAGACGCGTCCGGGCAGCGAGTCGCCATGTTCTTCGCCATGAATTTCGTTTGCTGCATCATTTTTGGCCCGCTCCCAAGCTTGTGCGAACCCCGGGACATCAATTGTCAGTTTTTTCTCAGCGCGCGCAAAGACCTCCAGGTCGCGGAGTTCCTGGCGGTCGGGTAATTGGGAGAGTGATTGAACCTTGCTGCGCAGGTTTTCGTTCTCTTTTTGCAGAGTCTCGTGCTGCTTTTTGGATTTGATTTGATTTTCGGCGTCCACCTCCAGCTTGTCACTAAGCAGCCGCTTGTATCTGGCCAGTTCGCGTTTAAGCCCCCACAATCGCAATAGCACTATCGCTGTCAGCAGCAGCCCAAGGGCCAGTCCAAGAGTAAATGGGTGTAGTAATATTGCTTGCCAATCCATTCACTTACTATCGTGGCATAGCGAGTGGAATGCAATTTCGCATTAGGTGCTTTCCAGAACGACAATATTTGCTTCAGATTGGTATCAAACTAGCTTATTTATATTATAGATAAGACTGCTTACCAAATTTAACCTATTTGATCCATGGCGAGAATTGATGCTTTTTTCCGGTTGATGAAAGAACAGAAGGCTTCCGACCTTCACCTTTCAAGCGGTAACCCGCCGATCCTGCGGATCAATGGCGAGTTGCTCAGGGTAGAGCATGACACCTTAGAAAGTGAAGACCTGAAGTCATTGGTCTACGAGATTGCACCGGAACAGAAGATTAAATTGTTCGAGGAAACCGGTGATGTTGATTTTGGTTACGAGATCCCTGACTATGCACGCTTTAGGGTCAACTTCTTTAACCAGCGCAATGGCATCTCCGCTGTCTTCCGTTTGATTCCCAGCAAAGTAATTACACTTGATGAACTAGGCCTGCCGCCGGTGTTGAAGAAATTCTCTTTGCTGAACAAAGGGTTGATCGTGTGCACCGGGCCGACCGGATCAGGTAAATCGACGACGCTGGCAGCGATGGTCGACTATGCCAACCTCAAGCGCCATGATCACATTATCACGGTAGAAGACCCCATCGAGTTTGTGCACCGGAGCCAGCAGAGCCTGGTCAACCATCGTGAGGTGGGCCTGCATACCAAGTCGTTTGCTGCCGCATTAAGGGGGGCACTGCGCGAGGATCCGGATGTGATTCTGGTTGGTGAGTTGCGCGATCTGGAGACCATCGAATTGGCATTGACCGCTGCGGCAACCGGCCACCTGGTATTCGGCACCCTGCATACATCCAGCGCACCGAAGACAGTTGACCGTATTATTGACGTTTTTCCCACCAACCAGCAGGAGCAGATCCGCACAACCCTCTCCGAATCCCTCAAAGGGGTCATAGCGCAAAACCTGTTTCGGCGCATCGATAGCCCCGGCCGGGTAGCTTGCCTGGAAGTGCTGGTTGTCGACTCCGCAGTAGCCAACCTGATTCGTGAAGGCAAAACGCACCAGATACCGGGAATGATTGAGGTTGGTAAGCGCAAGGGTAACCAGCCGTTGGATGATGCGATCATGGCATTGCTGCAGAAAGGGATCATATCCGCCGAGGAAGCGTACGAAAAATCCATCAGCAAAAAGAAATTCCGCCAATACCTCAGCGAGCCGCCGGAAGACGACCTGGAAGACTAAACCATGCGTAAAATCGACTTTGATAGTATCCTCTGGACGATGCTGAATACGGCGGACGGCATCTCCGACCTGATCTTTACGGTAGGCCGACCGCTACAGATCGAGACCTTTGGCAAGTTGGTGCCGGTGCATGGTGAGTATGGCATCAGGGAGCTTACGCCGTTTCAGTTGGAGCACCTGTCGCTCCACCTCGTCGGCAGCAGCGCGCGGTTGCTTGCCAATCTATTCAATACCGGATCATGTGACACCAGCTACGCACTGAATGATGACATCCGTTTCCGTGTGAATGTTTTTAAACAGCGCGGACATTTTGCTATTGTCATGCGGCGTTTGCAGATGAAGATCCCGACGATCGAAGAACTCGATTTGCCGGTAATCACAAGGGAAATTGCGCGAGAAAAGAACGGGCTGGTGCTGGTTACCGGTGCCACCGGCAGCGGCAAGACAACCACGCTGGCTGCGATCCTCGGGCAGATAAATGCCACCCAAGCCGTCCACGTAGTAACCCTGGAAGATCCAATCGAATTTGTCCATAACCACCGCCAGGCCACATTCAGCCAGCGCGAAATGGGATTGGATTTCGATGATTACCCGAATGGTATCCGCGCCGCATTGCGCCAGGCACCAAAAATCATCCTGGTTGGTGAAATCCGTGACCGGCCGACGGTCGAAGCCACCCTGATGGCTGCCGAAACCGGCCACCTGGTACTTTCAACCTTGCACACGATCGATGCCGGCCAGTCGATCAATAGAATGCTCGGAATGTACGAAGAAAGTGAGCAGGAAAATATTCGAGTGCGCCTGGCAGATACGATCCGCTTCATCATGAGCCAGCGACTGGCACCGAAAGTTGGTGGGGGGCGCAAGTTAATCGCCGAAGTGATGGGCAGCAACTTGCGGGTACAGGAACTGATCGAGCAGGGTGAGAGGGAAGATGTTACATTCCATGATGTCATCAATGACAATACCCAGAATGGCTGGACCACCTTTGACCGTTCGGTCATCAAGGCCTATGAAGAGGAAGACATCACCGAAGATACCGCATTACTTTATTGCACCCGCAAGGGGGAGGTCAGACGCCAGATCGATACGATAAAAAAGACTCGTGGCGGCAGCCTCAAGGAAGACTCCGGATTACGGATGGATACCGATTCAAAAGTTTAACCTGAAAGCTACCAATGCTCTTTGATACCACAGCCCCACGCATCAAAATCCGCGAACCGCAGGCACTCATCGCCCTCGATGACGAAGAATTAGCGTTCTATGTAGAACCTCAAATCCAGACCCTCGGCGTGCGGACCGAAATCATCTCCGTTAAGCATGATATTATCCACGCGTTACACAGTGGAATCTTCGATATCATCGTCCTGGCCGACAGCTATGAGGGCGGCGATATGAACGACAATGAGGTGCTGGTTGAATTGATCAACTGGTCGTCAGAAAAACGCCGCCAACTCTACTGTGTCCTGGTAGGCGAAGAAATCGAGACCGCCGACGAATTGCAATCATTCCTGTTCAGTATGGACCTGGTTATTAATGTCAAAGATTGTGAAAACTTCGGCGCTTACCTGCAGATGGGACTCGGCGGAAAGCAGGAATCACTGGCCAAGCTCAACGACATCATCGGCCAGACCGAAAAAATTTAAAAAATCTCCACGAAAAGCATTGACTTAACATAACTTTCGGTATTTACTGAAAATATGGACACTACTCAAAATGCTTTTCAAGCGGCGCGTGAGGATTTTATTGCGCAGTGGGGAGCTGTGGGCAGTGCCTGGGGGATCAACCGGACGATGGCGCAGATACATGCTTTATTGATGACGGCCAGGGATCCACTGAGCACGGATGAAATCATGGCCGAGTTAAAGATCAGTCGTGGCAATGCGAATGGGAATTTACGTGATTTAATAGGTTGGGGGTTAATCCGCAAGGTGGTGCGCAAGGGTGAGCGTAAGGAGTACTTTGAAGCGGAAAAGGATGTCTGGAAGATGTTTTGCACGATTGTCCGTGAGCGCAAGCGGCGTGAGATTGAGCCGGTGATGGAAACGCTCAGCAAGTGCAGCGAGGCCACCGGGAAGCTGAAGAGCGCCGAAGCCAGGGAATTTAACCGGCAGATGAAAGAGCTGGATGAATTTGTGCGCCAAGCCGACAGGGTGATGGAAGCTGTCGCCCGCAGCAGTCGCAGCAAGTTGCTGCCGTTGGCCATGAAGATCCTCAAGTAAATTTATTTACCCACAACTTTCAGTATTAACAAGAACAACGAAAAGAAAGGAAAATAGAGAAAATGAGTGCGGTATTATGGATGTATTTAAGTTACGGTCTGGCCAGCGCAGCGATGACGGTGTGGGTGGCGCAGACCTTACACAAGAACGGGCGGATCTTTTTGGAAGATGCGTTCAACGGGAACCGTGAGTTAGCGGAATCGGTCAACCACTTGCTGGTGGTAGGTTTTTACCTGGTGAATCTGGGATTTATTCTGTTGTTTTTGCGAACCCAGGCGGAGGTTGGAGCGGCGCGTGAAGCGGTTGAGTTATTCAGTGTGAAATTGGGTACGGTATTACTGGTACTTGGATTCATGCATTTCTTCAACATGCTGGTTCTGGCCAAGGTACGGCGGCGTAATCGAAACCAGCAGTTGCCGCCTTTGCCGGAGACACCCGTGGGAGGGCAACAATGACGACGCTGCGTGACTATGTCGATGTGACTGCAGAGCGCGAGCTATGTTTTGATCTGGTGCGTTCTGTTGATGCCCATCGGCTCGCGGTGCCTGGCATTAGAGCGAGGGCAGAGGATGGGCGTACCACTGGCTTATCGGGGTATGGTGACAGTACCTTATGGTCGGCCGTGTATTTCGGTATCCGTTGGCGGTTATGGGCAGAGGTACAGCTGTACGAGTGGCCATCAATGTTTACTGACGGCGGCAGCAGTTGGTTGCTGGAGAAATTTAGACATCGTTATGTGCTGGCGGAGATGCCGGGGGGTATTACCCGGATACAAGATCAATTTACTTTTGCGCTTCGTCAGTTTCCCGGGATGGCATTGTTTGAGCGGTACCTGTTGCAGCCTGAATTGGCCAAGGCGCTAAGGGTGCGCCTGCAATCAATCAAGACCATGGCGGAAACTAATCTTTGGCGGGAAATTCTGGAGATTCAGCCTCTCGTTAGGAACTCAAGGTAAGGAAAGTATGCAAAAAGTTGTATTAGCTGGAGGCAGCGGATTTTTAGGCAGGACGCTGGCGGGTTGGTTTCAAGGCCTTGGCAAAGAAGTGACCATCCTGAGCAGATCACCGGTCGCTGATTCTCGTTTTCGCCAGGTGTTCTGGGATGGTGAAGACAAAGGTGAATGGTGTAGAGAGTTGGAAGGAGCAGAAGCTTTGATTAATTTAGCTGGCCGGTCGGTAAATTGCCGCTATCACACTGAAAACCGCAGGCAGATTATGGACTCGCGGGTATTGAGTACGCATGTGCTGGGTAGGGCCATAGCTGATTGCGAAAAGCCACCTGGCGTTTGGATTCAATCGAGTACCGCCACGATCTACAAGCATAGCTATGATCAGCCACGGAATGAATCAGGAGAAATTGGCCCACACCCTAAGGCCCGGGACGCATTTTCGATCAAGGTGGCCAAAGCTTGGGAAGAAGCATTCCTGCAAACCCAGACACCAGCAACTCGCCGTATTATAGCGCGTACGGCTATGGTCTTTGGAGCAGAACCTGGTGGTGTTTACCATGTGCTAAGGCGGTTGGTCCGTTGTGGCCTGGGTGGTACAATGGGCGAAGGTAAGCAGATGGTATCCTGGATTCATGCAGAGGACTTTTGCAGGATTATTGATTGGTTTATTACCAATGAAGTTGCTACGGGGGTTTATAATGTCTGTGCGCCGCAGCCACTTCGGAATAGTGAGATGATGGGGGAGTTACGACAGGCGCTTAAAGCACCAATAGGAATTTCACAGCCGACCTGGCTTCTTGAGTTAGGTGCCCTGATGTTGCGAACCGAGACCGAACTAGTTGTTAAAAGTCGTTATGTGATCCCGCAACGGTTGGAGCAGGAAGGGTTCGAATTTACCTACCGCAGTTTTGTGGATGCCGTGCGGCAACTAGCCGCGACAGCCTGAAACACTACTAGTGTGCTGGGACACGCGACGGCCAGGAGATGGCCGGGCAAAGCGGTTATTCCACATACGCGTCGAGTTGCTCGCGCTTAAGTAGGAATATCGCACCGCAGCGTGGGCAACTAATTACCGCGGGATCATTCTCGCTGAACATGTAATCTCTTGATTCTGTCGACATAGAGGCCAGCACTGGCAGGAGTTTTTCCAGTGAGCAGCCACAATTGAACGCGTACTTACGGGTTTCCAGCAGGCTAAGTTCTTCGTCCTGATCCAACCTGCGGATCGCGTTGGTGTCGAGTGATCGGAGCCAATTCAAATCACAATCAGGCTGCGCGCTAAGCATGACAATATCTTCAGGTGCATAGCGGAATAAGCGGGTGAGCCGCTGTTCACTTTGCATGTAGTAGGCCTCGACGGCAGCAAAGACATCGTAATCATTACTTAGATTGGCAATAGCAACAGTACTGGTCCTTGGTTCATTGCCAGGCTGGCGAACTTGAGCAATGAAACGCGACTCTTTTTCGGTTCGGATGTCCTCGGTAAAAATGCGTCCGGTGACCGACCCGCTGATGCTATCACCGGTTGCGAATAGGTTGATCGGAGGCTGGTTAAGGTTTAACGTCCAAGCGGTAGATTCTTTCCACGGTCGTGAGCAAAGATGCAACGTAATCGCGGCCATAATGTCTTTTACATACTCATCATGCTGAGCTGAATTCTTCAAGCTGTGCTGCAGCAGGTGAAGGTAATAGTCTTCATACACTGCAGCGAACTGACCGCGCACCAATAGGGCATTGCGTTCGCGTACAAAGTAACTGCGAACTTCGATAGCATTAAGGCTTTGCGTTATATTTTCCATCAACTGGCCGGTGGATTAGATAGTTTCCGTTAAGGGCTGAGACACCATGGCGATTCACTAATAATGTTCTGGTCTACTGGTGAGTTGCCAAGTCGACTTCAAGATCCAATTGGGCGGCAATTTTATCCAATGCCTGTTGGATACTTGTATCGGACTGATTTTCAGGGATCAGTATGCTGACCACCGCACGGAACAGGAGTTCGCCGCTCATGGCTGCACTCTCGGTACTGCTGCGAAAGTCTTCGACGTTAATTCCCTGGGCTGCCAGCGCAGATACCAGCGCACTGACGATGCCGGGTTGGTCGAGCCCGAGAACGGTCACATCTGCCGGGCGCCCGGCGCTGACTTCGCCGGCGGTTGATTCAATCCTGATGGCCACGTTGAGATCGCTGACTTGCTGTTGCAGGTCATGGCGCAGGGCGTCTAAATTTTCATCATCGATCTCAAAGCGAACGACTCCGGCAAATTGACTGCCCAGGTGGGCCAGTCGGCTTTCCAGCCAGTTGCCGCCGTGCTGCAGCAGAGTTGTTGCAAGGAAATCCATGATTCCAGGACGGTCATCGCCGGACAGTGTCAGAAGGCAAGTCTTGTGCATGGCAACATCATATGCAGTAAGCTAACCCGAATCAACCACAAGCCATCTACTGCGACCATCGTGAGGCGCATGTTTACAGCGTTGGGCTTGGATTTCGCTATTTACAGTATGTAC
>CAYUDZ010000064.1:0-1593 GCA_964443575.1 uncultured Chthoniobacteraceae bacterium
TAAAAATGATGAAAATGCCACGGTACTGGAACTGACCTTACAGGGTACGGAAATTGAATTCCTGGTCGACTGCTGGGTCGCAGTGACCGGCGCCGATACATGTGCTGCGATCCCATCCGGCTCAGCCCGACAGATGGTAGCGGGAGACAGGCTCAGCTTCAAAGACTATCGCAAGGGATTATGGACCTATGTGGCTATTCCCGGTGGCTGGCAGGCACCGCGCTGGTTTGGCAGTGCCTCGACCAACATACGCGCCGGGCTCGGCAAGCCACTGCAGTCAGGTGACATATTAAGCTCCAACACTGCCGATCTGGTACCGTTTGGATCGCCAATCCACCGCCGCACCAGCCTAGTAAAAACAGTGAATAATCCCATATTCCCGCTTTTTCCAGGACCACAGTTCGATGCGTTCGCTGTCGCAGCAAAACGCCAACTGGTCGAAGCGAGCTGGATTATCGATCCTAAATCAGACCGCACCGGGTTCCGGTTGGCTCAAGCCGATAATGGCAATCCCCTGCCCACTGCACCTGCGATCACCAGCGAGCCGGTCATCCCCGGCAGCATCCAGGTGCCACCCAATGGGCTGCCGATCGTCACCATGCCCGATGGTCCGACCGTTGGCGGCTACCCGAAGATCGCCTGGCTGAACGAACCCGACCGCTACCGCCTCGCCCAGTGCCCGCCAGGAACAAGGATTCAATTTCAATGGCAACATGAAACAGCCACACCTTTTTCATCCTCATTCCATCAACGCAATCCTCTCCGTGACCTCCGTGGCTCTGTGCGAGAAAAAATCATCCTCAACGTCGACCTTGGAGAAAACGAACCACGCGATCTAACCAGTGCTCTACTGCAAGCCCTTGCTCCCGGAGGCGCCGCTAATATCGCCTGCGGTGGCCACGCGGGAGATGCCGATAGCAGCAGATATTGCCTGCAACTTTGCCGTGACCTCGGCGTCAAAGCCGGGGCCCACCCCGGACTGTCGACCGCTGGCGGGCGTGGCGCGACCAACATCACTCCGAATGAACTCCAATCCCTGCTGGACGAGCAAGTCGTCCGGTTCCGATCGATCGCAATAGACATTGGAATTCCCCTCCACCATATCAAGCTCCACGGTAGCCTCTACCATGCTGTCGAAAAAGATGATGGCTTAGCACATGCCTACCTGGATTGGGTACAAACCAGCACCCCAAAGGCTATCATCGTCTGCCTCGCAGACGGCAAGTTGCTGGAAAAGGCCCGACAGCTCGGCCTTCAGGCGTGGCCCGAAGCCTTCGCCGACCGTGCCTACCAGCCTGATGGTTCATTAGTCCCACGCTCCGAAGCGGGCGCACTGCTCACCGACCCAACCGTCATAGCCAAGCGCATCCAAGGCTGGCTCCAATCAGGCCAAATGACTGCAATCGACCAATCCAGATTCCCGCTTGCAGCCCAAACCCTCTGTCTCCACGCCGACTCGCCAAACGCGTTGGAACTAATCAAGGTACTAAACTCGCTGGCTATTTAACCCGGTTCAGGATCGCCTCACCGGGGGTGTTGAACGGCTCACCATCCTGACCGGCGCGGCGGTTGGTGGCGTGGCGGGTCCAGATC
>CAYUDZ010000064.1:1603-14402 GCA_964443575.1 uncultured Chthoniobacteraceae bacterium
AGAACATCTGGTTTTCGGTACCGACACCGACATCCTTGATCCAGCCTAGCATGACGATATCGCCTGCCTTGGCAAAGTACTTCTTGGAAGCCTTAGCAGGCACCCAAGCATCATCCTGTTTCAAAAACTGCTCAAACGAATTACCCTTGATCTTGATCAGGATCTCCTTGTTCTTCTTCTTGATATTACGGATCGTCCCGGTCCACTCGCCATCAAATGATGGACTATTTTGTGAGTAAGCGGAAAGACCGCCAGCCATTAAAATTGCCACGCAGAAACACACCAGTTTTAAAGTCTTCATGTGCCAATAATAACAGAGATTTTAAGCAACTGTAAAACCGTCATTTGCCAAATAGCATCCGGCTCCTATGTGGCAGAAGAAAAAATGGAGTGTTGACGCAGACACTGATTGATTCATAACTAGGACAGTTGGCAGGATTAACTTGCCACACATTTCGATCACATTTCGAAGTTAAGACACAATGAGGAGAATGAGCGACTATGGCCACAGAACTGGAAGTAACGACTGCACAAGACTACGGTGATAACCCGATTGCAGTCCGCAAAACGGATAAATATGTCGACGAATACATCAAGGGATTTGTCGAAAAGTGGGATGAATTAATCGACTGGGATCAGCGTGCTGAATCCGAGGGGCATTTTTTTATCGATATCCTTAAGGAACGCGGCGCCCAAAAAGTCCTCGATGTTGCCACCGGCACCGGATTCCACAGTATCCGCCTGCTGAATGAAGGATTCGATGTAATCAGTGCGGATGGCAGCCCGGAAATGCTGGCCAAGGCATTCGAGAATGGTCGCCGGCATGACCAGATCCTGCGCACCGCCCAGGCTGACTGGCGCTGGCTCAACCGCGACATCCATGGCAAATATGACGCGGTCATCTGCCTCGGTAATTCATTTACCCACCTGTTCTCGGAGCGCGACCGGCGTAAAGCGCTGGCAGAGTTTTATGCGGCACTGCGGCACGACGGAATACTGATTCTCGACCAAAGGAATTACGATATGATCTTGGACGAAGGATTCAGCAGCAAGCATACCTATTACTATTGCGGTGATAATGTAAAAGCCGAGCCCGAGCATGTCGATGAAGGGCTGGCTCGCTTTCGCTACGAGTTTCCGGATGGCTCACATTACAACCTGAATATGTACCCGCTGCGCAAAGCCTACGTAGAGAAACTGATGAAGGAAGTCGGCTTCCAGACCATCACAACCTACGCCGACTTCCATGAAACGTATAAACAGGATGACCCTGACTTCTATATCCACGTCGCTGAAAAGCGGTACCCGAACGAAGATATATAAATAACATGAGCGAAGTAGTCGACAGAACTGAGCAGTACTACGACAGCAAAGATGCGGATGAGTTTTACTTCCGGATCTGGGGTGGTGAAGATATCCATATAGGCACCTACCTGAGCCCGCAGGATTCGATCTTCGATGCCAGCAGGCGCACCGTCGAATGGCTGGCAGGTATGATCAAACATTTACCAGCCGGCTCAGAGGTACTTGATATCGGCGCTGGTTATGGTGGTGCCGCCCGCTATCTTGCTGAGCAACAAGACTTGCGTGTGTACTGCCTGAACTTGAGCAAAGTTCAAAATGATCGCAATCGTCAACTCAACGAGAAGCAGGGGCTTGCTGACAAAATCGACGTGGTTGATGGCAACTTTGAAAGCCTGCCCTACGCAGATGCTTCAATGGATGCCGCATGGTCACAGGATGCGATCCTGCATAGCGGCAACCGACTGCAAGTCTTCAGCGAGGTCTGCCGGGTACTCAAACCCGGTGGCGACTTTATATTTACCGACCCGATGCAGCGTGCGGATGCCTCCAAAGAAGACTTGCAGCCAGTGCTCGACCGGATCCATCTGGCTGACCTCGGCTCAGTGGAAGTTTACCGGGAGTATGCTGCCGAACTTGGTCTGCAGTTTATCGGCTATGAGGATCGCACAGATCAGTTGGTGAACCATTACAGCGCCGTCCACCAAAACCTCGACTCACGCACTGCTGAATTGGTAACGGATATCAGTGAAGAATATATCGAGAACATGAAACGTGGCCTGCGGCACTGGATCAATGCCGGTAAGGCCGGATTGCTGGCCTGGGGTGCCCTCCATTTCAGGAAAGCCGCAACATAAGACGCTTAACAGCAGCCACCTTGCCTGGTAGCAATAACAGCTATTACCAGACAGGCCTGTTTATCCTTTTCGCAGCATGATATTAATGCAATACCATCTGCTGTGCATCGACTGTTTCCAACCATCTGGCTGCTGACTCTAGTTGTCAGTATAACCTGCACACATGGGCAACTCACCAGCAAAGCACCAGCGCCAGACTGGATTTCTCCGGTAAGTCTGCCGGAACACGATGGTATCGACAACTATGGCAATGCTGGTACCGCATACCTGCTGTACGAGCGCCAGGATCACCCTGCGCAACAGACATTTTTTGGCCGCCGGGCCTTCCGCTTTCTGACTGTTGCCGGTGTCGAGGACTCGTCAACGCTGACTTGGACTCTCGACCCTGACTACGAAAGGCTGGTCATGCATACGCTACTGATCCACCGCGATGGGGTGACGATCGATTTGCTTCCCACAATCGAGTTTCGCATCAGCAGCAGCTACCAGGATGATAAGGCTCAAAGTTATGATAATGCCAAGGAGGCAAGAATCCTACTTGAAGACGCACGAGTGGGTGATGTTCTGGAGTATAGTTATTCTGTGATCGGCAGCAACCCGGTCACCGATGATCATTTTAGCAGCTCGTTTCTATTGAGTTGGTCGGTACCTGTGGAACGCGTCTACTACCGGCTCCTCTGGGATGACAGCAAAGAACTCCAATGGCAGGCCTACAATCAGGCCGAGTCGCCGGTTATTTCGAAATCAGGTCCGCTAATTGAATACCTCTGGCAGCGGGAGTCCGTGCCTGCAGTCCAATGGGAGGATGATATGCCACCGGAAGTTTATGCCCAGGACTGGGTGCAGCTCAGTGATTGGAACTCTTGGGAGGCTGTTTCCACCTGGGGGGCCTCTCTCTACCCGCTCGACGCAGAATTACCGCCACCGCTGGAAACAGTGCTGCAGGAGATCAAGCAGACCAAAGATCCGGCCAAGCAAATAGTTCAGGCCGTCCGCTACGTACAGGATGAGTTCCGCTATGTCTCCGTGGTCTTTGGCCCGCATAATTACGAGCCATTCCCGCTGGACCTGATTGTAGAGCGTCGCTATGGCGACTGCAAAGATAAGGCGTTGCTGCTTTGTATCCTGCTCCGTGAATTAGGTTTTGAAGCACAACCGGTGCTGGTTGACCTCGATGACCGCGCCAGCATCGCTGATATGCTGCCCTCACCAAAAGTTTTTGACCATGTCATCACCAGGTTGGAATTCGCAGGCAAAGTTTACTGGCTGGATCCCACCGTAACACTGCAGGGTGGGGATCTCAGCTCGATTTACCTGCCGCCAGTGGGTGCGGGCTTGGTGCTGGTGAATACCGGCGGATCAATTGAAAAAAATGTCGGCCACCATCAGGATCCGGAATCTTACACCCATATCGAAGAATCATTTGATCTTCCCGCCTGGACAGGGAAGTCCTCCCTCAATGTACGCACCACGATGCGTGGTAATCATGCTGACCGCATGCGCCGGGAACTCGCCAAGACTTCTCTTAGTGACTTGGAGCGAAATTACCGCGAGTACTATAACCACAGCTATGGTGCGTTGCAGAATGAAAAGCGCCTGAAAATCAGCGATGATCGTGAGGCCAATATTATCAAGATCGCAGAACGCTATCGGGTCGAAGAATTATTTAAACCGGATCCCGACCGCGGAGACGGCTACGTTACCTGCTATTTTGAATGCGATTACATCGATGATTATTTGCCCGATACCGCTGTAGGGGTCGAACGCATCCAGCCATTGTATATTGCTCCGCAGCATGTCCGCCAAACCTTGAAAATTAACCTGCCGGATGATTCGAAATTTGATGCGGAAGAGGTGTCGATCCGCAATGACTGGTTCGAATTTGATTATTCGGTAAGCCAGAAAAAACGGATCCTGACGATCGATACTGTTTACCGCTCAGAGCGCGATGCAGTGCCCGCAGCCGAATATCAGAAACTCGCTGCCGATGTCAGCAAAGTCAAAGACTTACTATCCTACGGTATTTATGCCAACACCGAATCTGAAATTTCTAATCAGCGCGTCACGTCAATTTTAAAATTCATGATTATCGGGCTCGGTGCTTTCCTGATACTAGGAATTTTGGTTGCTGGCATAGTGGTGGCAATACTGGTACGTTCAAAGCATAAACCACCTCCCCTGCCACCCGCTGAATCAGGCAGGTAAGCAAAAAAATAAATTCACTGCAATGACAGCCAACAACCAGCGAGAGGCCTGTGATCTTTCCGTCATTGTTCCCGCATTCAATGAAGAGCAGCGATTGCCAGAAACTCTTGACAAAATGCAGCAGTATCTCGATGCCAACTACACTGAGTATGAGGTGCTCGTTGTTGATGACGGCTCGCAAGATAAGACGTCACAAGTCGTGCTGGATATGCAGCAGGGATTTCCCCAGCTGCATCTCATCGAACGGGACAAAAACTACGGCAAGGGAGCTGCTGTCAGGCATGGTTTGGAGCAGGCAGTAGGAAAATTACGCCTATTTAGTGATGCCGACTTATCAACCCCAATGCATTGCCTCAAGACTCTTGAGTCGGCGATTACACGCGGTGCCGATGTTGCTATTGGCTCACGTGCCCATACCGATACCGTCATCCCTCAAAGCCAGGCATTTCCACGCCAGGGAATGGGACAAGTTTTCAACATGCTGATGCGCCAGTTGGTTGGCCTGCCATTTGCAGACACCCAATGCGGGTTCAAGCTATTTACTGCGCAAGCAGTCGATAAAATATTGCCTCATGCACGCATTGATGGCTTTGCATTTGATGTTGAATTACTGGTAATCGCAAAGTCTATGGGACTGAAGGTTGTCGATTGTCCGATCGAGTGGAGCAACGATGCCAGCTCGCGGGTCAATGTTCTGATCCACCCGGCAGCCATGTTGAAAGAATTAATCAAGATCAGAAAGAATATACAAAATGGTAACTACTTGTAAGTTTCGGCGTGACGTAGCTGCCGCTTATTCAGATAGACTATCCCATGGCAAGTAAACGCAAACGAATTGTCCTCAAGTTTGGCACCGGCATCCTCTCCCATGGCAGTGGCTCGAAATTAAATTCGCGCCAGATCAAACGGCTGGTCACTGAAGTTGCCGAATTGGTCAAAGCCGGAAATCAATGCCTGATTGTCTCCAGCGGTTCCGTCGGCGCCGGCATGATGGCACTGCGCATGGAAGATCGCCCCAAAGACACCCCAACCAGGCAAGCCTGTGCAGCAATCGGTCAGTCGCGCTTGATGCGGCATTATGAAACTCAGTTTGCCAAGCATGACATCATCGTCGCCCAGGTGCTGCTTTCACACATGGACCTGGATAGCCGCACCCGCTACAACAATGCCAAAACCACACTGGAGCAGTTATTAGGGCGTGGCAATGTCGTACCGATCATAAACGAAAACGATACCGTGGCGGTCGAGGAATTGCGCTTTGGTGATAATGATCGCCTGAGTGCCGAGGTAGCAGTCCTGGCAGCTGCGGATCAATTAATCCTGCTCACCAGTGTTGACGGTCTGATCAATAGCAAAACCGGCAAACGGGTCAGTGTGGTTAAGGATATCGATGCGGCCAGGGAGTTAGTGACTGGTGAAGCCGGCAAATTATCGGTCGGTGGCATGGGTACTAAGCTGCTGGCCGTAGGCCAGGCGGTAGATGCCGGAATTCCAGCCACTGTTGCCAGCGGACTCGAGCCGGGGGTGATCGCTAAAGCAGTACTTGGACGCAATGTCGGCACCAGATTTCCAGTCAGCAAATAGGGCAGCTGATTGAACAGAATATTGCGTGCAGTATTCGGGTTAATTATTCCATCTCTAAACGGTCTTCGGAAACGGTATTATTCCTTGGTAAAGGATCCGGATTTCTCAAACCACTCGAGGAAGGTCTCGGCGGCAGCTTCGCTGTTCAGGATTGCGATCCCACCGGCCATCAGGATCGGGATCACCGGCAACCGGAAACGATAGGAAATTCCATAACCTACAGCCGCCAGTAATAGCAATAGCGTCAACTGGGTCACTTCAGTACCTCCAATTCCTTGAGTTTCCGATTCTGCTGTTTGATACCGTCGACTTTTGGAATCATCAAATATTCAACCCCCATCTCCAGCAGGTCATCCATGTGGTTCATATCAACCGCCAGGATGCTGCTTGGCACGCCCGCCACCTGGCTACGGTACGCCAGCGTCTCATTGGTATCTTCGATCTGCAATGCGGACACCACCAGCTTAGCTCGAGTCAGCCCGGCTTCATCCAGAGTTCCCGGATACTCAACATTGCCCAGTAGCGTGCGGCAGGGCAGTCCTGCCAGCTTGCCGGGGTCGGTGTCGATCGCCAACACACTTTCCCCCCTGCTGTCTAATTCACGGGCAATCTTCCGGCCCAAGGTATTCATACCCACGATGATAATGTGCCCGGAAAGCTCGCTGCCGGCGGTAACCTCATCGGTAGTTTCATCCGCCTGGTCGGGTGGCAACCTGAGCACCCGGCACAGCCAATTGACCACCGCATGCTTATTGGTGATCAAAAATGAACTCACCGCGATGGTAACCAGTCCTACCAACCCGGTCAGAGCCACCAAATACTGGCTGGCCAGGCCGCTGCGATAGGCCAGCGCGAGGAAAATAAAAGAAAACTCACTGATCTGCGCCAACGACAGCCCGGATAGCATCGCCGTGCGGCGCGAAAATTTCAGCCGTGCCACGACCAGCCAGATGATCAGGAATTTCACTATCAAGACAAAGGCGCACAGCGCCAGCGCCTGCGGCCATTGGGCAAAGGCCTTGGTTGCATTCATCCCGATACCAAGGGTGACAAAGAATACCGCCACCATGAAATTCATCAGCGGCTGCACCCGGCGGTGCAGATCACGGTTGTAAGGCAATTGCGCCAGCCCGATCCCCGCCAGAAATGCACCCACTTCTTCAGAAAGATGCAACTCATGGGCCAGCCAGACCATCAAAAAACACCAGGCCAGGCTCCAGATAAAAAGTGTCTGTGGTGAACGTGCCGCCCAGCCAAACAGCCTTGGCATCAACCACTTGGCCGCAACAACTACCAAGGCGACCAGCAACAGCATCCCCCCTAGTGCCTGTCCGACCTGCATTAAAACTTGGTTCAATTCCAATTCACCATCACCACCAAGTCCGGCCACAACAGTCAACAGGACGATGATCAGGACGTCTTGTACCAGTAGGATACCGACAGCAATCCGGCCGTGGAATTCATTCAGTGACTTCTGCTCATCCAACAACTTAATCACCACAACGGTACTGGACAGTGTCAGCGCGACTCCCATGATCATGGCTTCACCGGTCGCCATCCCCAACAGCTTGCATAACCCGAACCCGGCAACAAATGTCAGCACCACCTGACCCGCCCCGGCCAGGACACCAACCCTCCCCAGCACCTTGATCTTATCGATACTCATCTCGAGGCCGACCAGGAACAGCATCAGCGCAATTCCAACCTCAGCAATCAATTCATGAGAATGCGTAACCAATGCCAGGCCGGTCAACGGCCCAATCACAAAGCCGGCCAGCAAATACAACACGATGCTTGGAAAGCGCAGCAGCCCACCGGCAAAATTAAAAATAAATGCCGCCAGGATGATTGTTACCAGGGTCTTGAAAAATTCTGCATCGTTATGCACGGGCCCATATTGCCATAAATGGTTACCTGATGACTAGCAAGTAGCACTCCAGATCTCCCATCTCCCATCTCCCATCTCCTAACTTCTAACATTTGCCATATGACTTATGACGCTCGCTCTGCTAAATTATAACTATGAAAACAATACTGGTTGCGCTGGACTTTTCGGATTCGACAGCTCCGATCATGGATGCCGCCTGCCGGATCGGTCGCCTCGACGGTTCGGAATTAATTCTACTCCACGTCATGGAGCCGATCGCCCAAATGCTCGGCTACGATGCCGGGGGTGTTGCCGGGAGCGACGTTGCAGCCACCGAGCAATCCTGCATGACACAGTTAGAGCAGTTGAAATCGGATGTTGAAAGCAAAGGGCTGAAAGCACGCGTGATCGAGTCATCAGGCTTACCGGCCAATGTCATTCTTGAGCAAGCGGCTGAGCATGAAGCCAACATGGTCATCATGGGTTCCCACGGTCATGGGTCACTATTCCACTTGTTGGTTGGCAGTGTCACCGAAGATGTACTTAAACGGATTAATATCCCGGTGATGATTGTACCACTACGGCAGCAGAACACCAAAAATACGTGACCCTGCTCAATCAAGATCAGGAGGTTCTTGAGCAGCCATTAAATTATTCCGTGACGGCTGTTAGTTGAACATCCGGCAAAAGCTACTAACGTACGATAGTTATAAAGTCTGATCGTAATGCTTTCGAATAGTAAATCCGTTGTCGGTTTGTTCCGAGCTAAGCTTTGGCATTATTGCGTAATTGCGATACTGGCAACGGGTTCGGTGCACGCAATCATAATTGACGGATTTAATTCACAATTGCACGACCGGTTCTCTAACAGTGGCAGTTTCATTGCTGCTGCCTTTGACCTATCCGGTGTCGGTATGAATAGCTCAGGGCGTTGGGTGACCATGATCAGCCCGAATGTTTACTTGAGTGCTTCACACTTCAGGCCTGGTATTGGATCCACTGTCACTTTCTATGTCGGCAACGATCCATCAGGCCCGACCACGACACGCAAAATCACAAGTAACCGTCTCAAAATTGGAGCCACCGATCTGCTGCTCGGAACGCTCGACTCGCCACTGACCAGCGACTACACCCACTATGAATATGCTACTGATGATATTATTTCGGATGGCATGGGAGGAACTTCACCATCGCAGTATGCACAGGCCAATGCTTACATTTTCGGACGCTCCCCAAGTTCACTGCCGGTCACCCGGGACATGGCAGTTGGCCGTAATCGCCTGGATAGATTCTTCTTTGACGCGTTGGCTGGTGGCGATAGAGGTGACTCTATCGTTGCCACCATTAACGCCAATGGCTCTCCCAATTATGTGACCTATGAGGCTGATTTGCGTGGTGGCGACTCCGGTGGCCCTATGTTTGTCGCTAATGGAAACGGCTTGACCTTGGTAGGAATCAATTGGTTTATCGGAAGTTCAGGTGACATCAATTATCTAGGCGCTACTTATACCGGCAATTACGACAACCAAATCCAGTCGTTTATCAACCTCAATCCGGTACCGGAAATTTCTTCTTATACGACTATAGCATTCATACTTTTATTACTGCTATTTCGGAGGCACTCGCGCCTGCGTGATTCTGGTTAGCGGATCATTATCGTGTAGCCACCGGATTTTCCATGATCTCACGGACCATCGACGGATCGGTTTTTTCGATCCCAGTCAACAGGAAGACCACCATCCCGGCATCGGAAGGATCAAAATTTTTACCATTGCCCTTGATGCAGGTTTCCAGCCGTGAGTACAGCCAGTCCCAGGACCCTGGCTGGTAGGGTGGCTGGTCGCGCGCCGGCGAAGTCTTAATCCAGTCGTACTTGGTGCGGTCGGTATGCAAGCCGGGGTAGTTGTTGCCGCCATTCTGGTCGGCAATCTTGATAAAGGTGGCCGCATTTTCACCAATGCCAAATTCTTCCTTCATCTCATCCCAGGTCCAGCCGGTATGTTTTGCTTCCCCTTTACTGGGCTTATCAGAGTGGTTGTTGTTCCAAACGGAATGCGAAATTACAGTGACAAATTTTCGTTTGCCCGGGTCGGCACGCTTCATCCCCTCACCAACCACCTGCATCGGGCCGGCAGCCAGGATAAATAGTGGATCGTCTACCGAAGACTCATTGATTGCAGCCGCCATCGCGTCATAAGCTTTCTCCGGGTCATCCACTGCGGGCAGAAAGCTCGTGTTATCAAACCCAAAGACTTCTTTACCTTCCTGTGCGCTAGTTTGCATCTCTTCGTACCCCCTGCCCTTGAAGCCACCACTGCCCCACACATGGTCGCTGTAGGTGTAGAGAACGACGTGGTCCTGTAGGCCCCTGGCGGCGAACATTGCTAACGACAACGGCGTCGCCGCCCAGTCGTCATGGTCATGCTCGTTGCCATCCGAGCTCAAGGCAATCCGGCCCTGGCCCTGCCACAGTGGCTCTGCCCAGGCAATGCCGCCAACGCAAAGCAGAGCTAATGTCAATTGTAGTACTTTTTTCATAAATTAATAACTCCCGTTTCTCTCCTACTCATCATTTTCTTCGAGTTCTTGTGGGCTAACTATTTGCTTGTGCACCGGACGGATGAGCGTCGGCTCCTGCGGGCCCGGACGCGCGGACAATTTTGCTACAGCAGGCTGATCTTTTAGTGCCTCGATGAACTTTGGCGGGGCTGCCAGCAGCGCAGTACCGAGGTTTTTATAGACGGTGATGTCACGCGGCGCTTCACCGGATGCCTCTGTCGCTCGGGCTACCGCCGATTGGCTATCATCGGCTGATGCTGCAACGGCATGTTCTCCCGGCCGAAAGGTCACCAGCACCTCCAGCACGTCATTGGAACCGGCACGTGCCAGTCGCTTGCCCAGTTCGCTGGTAACTTCAGCTTTACCTTTCATTGTAAGAATAAAATAATCATCCGCACCAGTAATGAAATCAAGTAGCAGCTGCATCGGTCAACGCTTGCAGTGCTCTGATCGCATTAGGTAGCCCCCGGTTAACCCGCTCCTTTAGTTGCTTGCCCCGACGGCAACTGCCGAAGATGGCTGCCTCCAACTCATCAACTGTTGCCTCGGGCTTAGCTTCCCATAGCAACGCCGCCAACCCGCTGATGTGCGGCGTCGCCATCGAGGTACCATCCATTCGTGCATACTGGTTATCCGGCATCGCGGATAATACATCGACACCGGGACCGACCAGGTCAGGAACAATCGGCTCATCCTTGCGCTGGAATAATTGGCTCGATGAAAAGTAGGCAACTTTACCATCCTTATCCACTGCTCCAACCGAGACTGGTTTGACATAATTACCCGGCGAGCGACTGGTGCCCGGGCCTTCGTTACCGACCGCAAAGACCGGCAGGATGCCACGGCTGCGCAACACATCGACGATCGGTTGAAACTCGCTCCAGTATCCGGGAAAACCCAGCGACATATTGAGAATTCTCACCCCTTGGCCCACCGCCCAATCCATTCCGCCCAGCACCCGCCGCAGCACATCACCACCCTCAATGACCATCGCACTGGCCAGTTTGGCACCTGGAGCCACCCCAAACGAATATTCCCGAACTTTACCCGGTTTGACCTGACGGCCGACAATAGTCCCTGCCGTATGGGTCCCATGGTCACCCGAATCATGCGGTTCGGGCGCGGGGCTCACCTGGTTGCCCAGCATATCGAACTCGGCAAATGCTTCGATCGCTTTTTTCAATGCCGGGTGTTTGCTGTCAACCCCGGTATCCAGGTGCCCGACCAGCACCCCTTTACCGGTGAGTCCCTGTTGCCATAGATCCGGTACGCCCAATTGCTCGATTCCCCAAGTCACCTTGCGACGCGGTCGCGCTGCATCAACCCGCTCCGGCTTGATCAGTGTGATCATCGGGGCACCCATAATTAGTGTATCCTTCTGCTTCTTCAGCCAGCGATAACCATCCTTTTCAACCGTCCCCAGCGCCACCCCCAAATTCCTGAAATACTTCATTGGCGGTGGCGGTTTGACGGCACCTTTTTTATCCTGGCTCAAGCTGGCGCTCAGTTGCGCCCCATGGGATGTTTTCGCCCAGGTAAAATGTTTCTGCAGTTCGCCTAATTGTGATTTGGAAACCTTAGGGAATGGTTGCTTGAGCACAACCATCACTTGGGCAATACCAAAATGCTGCAGCTGGTTGCTGATATCAAATGACATGGTGAGTGATAAACATATTTTATACACTCGTGACTTTCTCGCTGCCAGTCTGAAATGATCTGTTATCCAACACCCGAGCTTAAGTATCTACTGGCCAGAGTTATTTTGTACTATGCAATAAAGGCTGAATTATTCACCATACCGCGATGCCAACCGGGAAAGGTAATGTTTTTGAGTACATCAAGGTAATGCGGCCGGACCATTGGCTGAAGAACGTCTTCATTTTCTTCGGCCATGTGGTGGCGATCGCCTTGATGCAATTGACCATCGACGCGCAGCTGGTCTGGATGGTTATGCTCTCGCTGGTACCGGCCTGCCTGGTTGCTTCGGCCAACTATATTATCAACGAAATCCTTGATGCCCCATTCGACCGGATGCACCCGGTCAAGAAGCTGCGGGCGGTGGCCGCTGGCACGGTCAGTATCCCCGCGTTGTGGGGACTATGTGCCCTTCTCTGTATCATCGCCTTCTCGATGTCCGTGCTATTCTTCAACCACGGCTACACCTTGGCCTTGGGGCTGCTTCTGGCCAGCGGCATTGTCTACAACGTGCAGCCAATCCGGCTCAAAGACCGCGCCTATCTCGATGTCATCAGCGAATCATTCAATAACCCGATCAGGCTGTGGTTGGGTTGGTTTGCGCTGGTTGCGCCGCCGGATGGTGCCGGACCGCTACGTATCCTGCTTTCGGTACCCATCTCGATCATCATGGCCTGGTGGTTTTTTGGTGCGCTGCTAATGGCCGGCAAACGCTACGCCGAATACCGGT
>CAYUDZ010000065.1:0-14252 GCA_964443575.1 uncultured Chthoniobacteraceae bacterium
GTGGAAGTCCGCACGTTGTTTTAGAGCCTCGATAAGTGCAGGGGGCACCAGGCCTTTATCCATCATCAGGTCGGCGATTCCCGATTCGTAGAAGTTGAACGCGGTATTCGCTTTGCTGACCGGTATCACGTCGATGGTTGCCATCGCGACATTGTCTGCGTCCCAGTAATAAGGGTTGCGGCGCAGCCGGATACGGTCGTTCAGCCGCCACGTCTTCAGCGCGTACGGGCCATTGCTGACCAGGCGTCCCGGCTTGATCCAGTCATCACCATGTTGTTCGACGCTGGGCAGGTGGACTGGCAACAGGGTCGTGAATGCGCACAGGTCGAGGAAAAATGGTGTCGGGTTCTCCAGCGTGACAAGCAGAGTATGATCGTCAACAGCGGTGACCCCGACTTGTGAAAAATCTGTCAGCTTACCTTCGTTGAAGGCACGGCCATTCCTGATGTAATATAGCTGGTAGGCATACAGTGAGGCTGTCAGTGGGGTGAGGGTACGTTGCCAGGAGCGGACAAAGTCATGCGCCGTGACGGGGTCGCCATTGCTCCAGCGGGAATCCCTGCGCAGTGTAAATGTGTAAACGAGTCCATCGGGAGAGATTTGCCATGACTCTGCGGCACCGGCTTCCGGTTGGCCGGCTGCGTTGAAGCGAGTCAACCCTTCGAATAGCGATGATGCTATCCGGCCTTCGGGCTGACCGGTGATCAATGCCGGGTCGAGGGTTTCCGGCTCCGCACCGTTCAGGAATACAAGATCGGCACGCTGGCCGAGATCAGAGCAGCCAATCAATGCAACCACGCAGAGCATGGCCGACAGCAGTGTCTTCATCGCTCAGTTTGCCGGGATCTTATTGTTGGCCACCCGAAGGAGCTGCTGGAGTGGCAGGCTGGTCGCCAGCATCCTGTACTGCTTCCGGCTGAGCATCTGCTGCAGGTGTAATAACAGCCTCGGTAGTAATTTCAGCCGGCGCCGTTATTTCTTGCTCGGCGGCTTCAGTCGCCTCCGCCGGTTGCTGATCTTCTGTTGTCGACGGTTGCATCTCCGGCGCTACAGCGTCGTTTGCCGGTGGGGCGAGACTTTGCTGCACCTCAGCCGACTCGACAGGCTTAGCCAACTCCTGTTGTAAGCCGGAGCCGCCGCGCGACCGCTGGGCGTACAGCACCGCCAGCGTCAGCGTTAAAATGAAAAATGCGCTGCCAAGGTAAACAGTGAATTTCGTTAGCACGGTAGTCGTTTGCGCGCCGAAAAGATCCTCGGTTACCCCGCCACCAAAAGCAGACCCTAATCCTTCACTCTTGGGGCGTTGCATCAGCACCACCAGAAGTAACAGCAGGGAGGTTATCACATGGATGACCAGCAGGATGTTGATTATGATTGAAAGCATAGCCCCGCAGATTGCCTCAGAATCCGCGCTTTGTCCATTAACTATTAACTCGCTGCGGGAGAATTATGCTTACTGGCAGCTGCCTGCACGATTTATACTATCTGAGCTGGCCAGCAAAGTGGCGCCCAGAACCGTGACCCGGGTGACTACTTATTTAGTTCTTCCTTAAGCTGACGTTCCCGTTCCTCGAGGTCTTGTTTCTTTTGCTGGATCGCTTTCAGTTCCTCCTCGAGGTAGTAGGACTTTTTCTGCTGCTGAACTTTTTCCAGCTCTTGCTGTAATTTCCGTTCTTTTTCTTCAAGCTCGTACGCCTTCTTCGATTTTTTATCTTTCTTCCCGCCGTGCTTCCCGAATAATTTTGCTTCTAACTGGCTATTCTGTTGTGCCAGTGATTCGTATTCTGACCAGTCGACTGAATCCGACGTGCCACGGCGCGCGGCCTTGGCTGCCGCATTTTTCATTGTGGCCATCTCACCGTAGTTTTCGGCTAATTGAGAGTAGATTTCTGCTTTGTCATCAGGTGCCTCTTTGGCCATGCCCGCATACTTATCGGCGAGCTTTTCATATTTCTGCGCGGTCTGCTTAAATCCATCCTGCGGATCGTCCTTGCCTACAGCATGGACTGATCCTGTTGGCAGAACAGTGACTACAACGGCACAAATAATGGAGGGGAACAATGATTTCATGAAATAACCAGAATCCAAGTGTGGCAGGTTGTCAACACTGGTGGGCAGTGAAAATGCCAGTCCCTGCAAAGCTCGCCCACCAGCTCTAAGATCTGCGATTTTAGCCCGGATCCATCACAAACTTGTGATGGATGCGGGATAGATCCTTGTTTTTAATCTTTGCCGGTCCGGGGCCTTCCGCTTCCGCTTGCCTTATCAATAGGTAAGCTTTTTCTTTGTAATATTCCTCGTCTTTTGCTGCTTCCGCGGGGACTGATGCGATTGCTAATACTGCTGCGACGACAGCAGATAGAGAGATGCAGTTTTGCATGATTGACTCCTCTTTATTGGTTTTAGGGGTGGATGATCAGCCTGATGGCTGCGGTCCAAATCAATTCCAAGCCAATTATTAAAAGGCCAGGACTAAAATCTCGACCTAATTACTATAGTTCCCAAATATTATTATCTAAGTCAAGACCTTAAAGCCGACTGGCAGCCCATTTCTATTAGAAGTATCGATCTATTGTTTGAGCTTTTTTTCATAGAGGGCTTTTTGGCGTTTATATTCCTCGTACTCGGGGCTGAGGAGGACTAACTGGACCAAGTGTGAGCGGCGGATGTCGTTTTGGAGGCGGCCGACTTGAGCGGCGAGTTCGGAGGGGCCTGGGTCTCGCCCGAGGGCGGCCCGGTAAAGAGAGCGGACGAAGTCGGGGTCCGGGGCACAGACCCGGACGACGGCGGTGTCGTATCCGGTGGCCGTGGGTTCGTCCGGGGGAGGTGGCTTAGCCTTTGAAGACGAAGGAGTATCGATATCCTCTATTTCTTTTGCAATATCAGCGGCTTGGGGGCTTGCATGGAGTGGACTGGGCGCAATAATCTGCCATCCTTCAGTATCTTCTTCCCAAAGAAGATGCAGTTTACACTCCCGATTGATCGTAATGCCATTCCTGTCAAAAGCCTTGAGCTGATATGTGGTACTGCTGATTACTTTTTGATCATAGGGTTTAAGCTGCAAGTGCTTTCTCTCCAGATCCAGCTGAGGGTATCTTTGAAAAAGTCCTTGAATACTCTCCTTCGCTACTGTCAGGGTCATGATATCTTGCTAGACAACATCCTTTTTAAATGGACGCATAGCCATCTCTAAGGAACGTTGTTTTAGGCCGCTTTCAAAAAGCTTTAGTTGCCCCCGAAAGCAGCGGGTATTCGATTATCCCAGCCTTTCTTTTTTGCCCAGGCTGCCAGGCAACTTTTATTGCCGGGAGTGGTGGCATCGACTGCGGTAACCGGCAGCAATGCCAGCACGATAATTGCAGCGGAGAGTTTCACGCTAAATTCTAATCAAAGTTAATGTGCTACAAGAGGCAAGGCATAAACTGCTTACCAATAGGCCATCCAGTGATTTTTGGCTGCAGCCAGGGCGTCGTGGAATTCAGTTGGGGCATGTTGTTGGAGCTGGCTGAGCAGCAGCTGTTTGGTGCTATTGTAGGGAGGCTCCAGGATGCGCAGTGTGGTGTTGTTGCCGTGGATGAGCAGGTGGCGTGCTGTTTTTTTGGCGGCGGTCATGGTGCCGGCTCCCTTGGGAGTATAGAGGTTTGCGACTTCGATGCCGGTTACGTCGGTCCAGGCGACTTGTTTGCGTCCGAATAAGCCGCTGGATGTGATACCATGCGCATCGATTGCGACGGACTGGGCAGCGGTTGCCGTGACAAACAGGCTGAGGAACGGGTTGGCCAGTGCCATCCAGAAGACCCCCATGCCGAGCATTGGATCATCGCCCCACCATGAATTCACGGCAAACAGATGCACCAGCAGGATGTCGAGGCACCACCAGCTGAATGGGATGCCAAATAGCAGGATGATGGCGTCCCAGAGGATGATTGCCCGGAGCGGGCCGACTTGGATTCCTTGCTGCGGCGCACGGTACATAAGGGCCAGGCAGATCAAAGCAACGAGGAGTGAAGCGGCACTGGCCATGCGCAATTGATTCCGCAAGGCGGTATCTTGAACCTCCACCCAATCCGTGCCGGTTTCAAAGCTTGCCTGGAACAGATGCCCACGGTAGGCAAATAGTCTCAACAGCAGAATTTTCACGCGCCGCCAGTGAAGTTTATCTATCGACGGTACCTGCAGGCTTAGTTACAGGCGAGACAAATCCTGTCTTACAAGTTTATTCAATACTGAGACAGCCAAATCTATTGATTTAGTTTACATTGTCACAGCTGTGTCATTGGAATCCCGCTTGACGGCTGGTGCGACTCACTAAATTCTAACTCATGCAATGGAAGACCAGCCGGCGTATTTTGGAGGTCGGTGAGCGCGGGATGATCATGGGGGTGCTGAATGTCACGCCGGATTCGTTTTCGGATGGCGGATCGTTCGAGGATGAGGACCTGGCGATCGAGCATGCGTTGGTGATGGTTGAGCAGGGGGCGGAGATCATTGATGTAGGCGGCGAGTCGACCCGCCCGGGGGCCCCATCGGTGTCGCTTGATGATGAGATGGAGCGGGTCTTGCCAGTGATTCGCGGGTTAAGTGAGCGGGGTATTGAAGCAGCTATTTCGATTGACACGATGAAAGCTGAGGTGGCCGAAGCAGCGCTCGCGGCGGGTGCGGAGATTATTAATGATGTCAGTGCGCTGACATTTGACCAGCGGATGACTGAAGTAGCGGCCGCGAGCGGCGCCGGGGTAGTCTTGATGCACATGCGCGGGTCACCGCGAACGATGCAAGTGGCTCCGGAATATGACGATGTGGTCGATGAAGTATTGAAATTTCTTAGACAGCGGATGCAGGAATGCATTAGGCTGGGGATCGCAGCCGAGTGCCTGGCACTGGATCCCGGGATCGGCTTTGGTAAGACCGTGGAACATAACCTGACATTAATCAATCATCTGGATCGCCTGACAGCGTTCGAGCGCCCTGTCGTGCTTGGGGTCTCGCGCAAGTCGTTCATCGGCAAGGTGCTGGATTCTGATCAGATGGCTGATCGGGAATGGCCGACCGTGGCATTAACCAGTTTCGGGCGCCGTCTCGGGGCAAAAATTTTCCGGGTGCACAGCCCGTTACCTAACCTGCATGCCTTGCGCATGACTGAAGCTTTGCTCTATGGATCAGATCACTGAATTTATTGCCCAGCATTGGCGGTCGGCGGTCGAGATTGGGGTACTGACCGTCGTAATCTATTTTGCCTACATTTACTTCCGTGGCACGCGGGGGGCGCGGGTTTTTACCGGTCTGGGCGTGATCTTCCTGGCTCTCGTCCTGCTATCCAACCTGCTTGAACTCGAGGTGCTAAATTGGATTATCAGCAAGTTTTCGGTCTTCTTCGCGGTGGCGCTGGTCATCATTTTCCAGCCGGAAGTACGCCGGGCGCTAGCCGACTTGGGTAGCCACCATTTCCTTAGCTTGGGAAATAACAACAAAGCCGCGATCGAGGCGTTGGCGGAAGCTATCTTTGAGCTATCGCACAAAAAGATCGGTGCCTTGATTGCGATCGAGAGGGAGATCGACCTCAAGTTATACGCCGACAGTGGGGTGCGCCTCGATGCGGACTTTTCCACCGAGTTGATGAATACCATCTTCCATCCCAAAACATCACTGCATGACGGCGGCGTGATCCTGCGCGGTGAAAAGGTTCATGCCGCGGCTTGTATCTTTCCGGTGTCCCAGCGTGAGAATCTTGATCGCAGTATGGGCCTGCGCCATCGTGCTGCGATTGGCTTGACCGAGGAATCCGATGCGATTGCTTTGATTGTTTCCGAAGAAACCGGGACGGTCTCGATCAGTTACGAAGGGAAAATCGAACGCGATTTCGACAAGCAGGCCTTCCAGAGCAGGCTGCAACAGTTGATGTTGTTGGAGAAATATGAAGAGCAGGACTCGGAACTATTGGAGGATGAAGAATGAGAAATTTTTTCTTAAATAATTGGCAGGCGAAGTTGCTTTCGCTGGTGGCGGCGACGGCTGTCTGGTTGCTGATCAAGAATACTATTCCCAGGCAGCCGGAGCGTGCAGAATTTAATTTTGGCCGCACGGCTCCCGAACTTTCTCCATGAGCGGGTTGCAGCAGCAATTATTTGGCACCGACGGGGTGCGTGGGGTAGCCAATATGGAACCGGTGACTGCGGAGACGGCCTTGCGCCTGGGGCGGGCGGCGGCGCATGTGATTACCGGTGCGGGGAGCGAGCAGGGCGAGAGCACCCATCGCCCGACGATAGTGGTCGGCAAGGACACCCGGTTATCCGGCTACATGCTGGAGAGCGCGCTGGTGGCCGGGCTGACTTCGCTCGGGGTTGATGTCCTGCTGATCGGGCCGCTGCCAACACCAGGCGTGGCCTACATCACCCGGTCGCTGCGAGCCGATGCCGGTATTGTGATTTCCGCTTCCCATAACCCGTACGCTGACAATGGCATCAAATTCTTCCGTGCTGATGGCTATAAGCTGGATGACCAGATCGAGCGGCGGATCGAAGAGCTGGTTTTTTCCGGGGCCATCGACGCCATCCGGCCGACTGCCGATCATATTGGCAAAGCGTATCGGATCGATGACGCACTTGGCCGATACGTGGAATTTGCCAAGGCCAGCTTTCCCAATCACCTGACACTGGAGGGTATGCGGGTTGCCATCGATTGTGCCAATGGTGCCGCCTATAAGTCATCACCGCTGATTCTGCGGGAGTTGGGCACCGAGGTGGAGAGTTTCCACATCGAGCCTAGCGGGACAAATATCAACCGGGATTGTGGCAGCACTTATCCACGTGAAATTCAGAGGATTGTCAATGAAACCGGTGCACAGGTTGGGATCACGCACGATGGTGACGCTGACCGTGCTTTGCTCTGCGATGAGAATGGCGAAATCGTCGATGGTGACGAAATCATGGCGATCGCAGCAACCGCGATGCTGCGGGAGAAGACGCTCGCAGGTGATACCGTAGTTGCCACGATCATGAGTAATGCCGGGCTGGAGGAATGCGTCGAGTCTGCCGGTGGCACAGTCCTGCGGACCAAGGTCGGGGATCGCTATGTCATTGAGGAAATGCTGGCGCACGAGCTGAACGTTGGCGGCGAGCAATCCGGGCACATGATTTTCCGCGATTATGCCACTACTGGTGATGGGATTGTCAGCGCATTGCAAATTCTCCGCATCATGGCGGCAACCGGCCAACCGCTATCAGAGCTCAAGAAATGCCTGACGAAATATCCGCAAGCCCAGCGCAACCTGCGGGTCAAAGAAAAGCCGCCGCTCGAATCACTTGATTCAGTCCAGCAGGCGATCGCCGGAGCCGAGCAGCAATTGGCCGGCAGGGGCCGCGTGCTGGTCCGCTACTCCGGCACCGAACCCAAGGTGCGGATCCTGGTCGAAGGTAAGGAACAGGTCGAGATTGACAGCCACGCCGATGCGATCGCCGAGGCTCTGGCGACTGCGATCGGAGCGTAGTGATTTATTCCTCACACAGAGGCGCGGAGAGCACGGAGAAATGTTGGCGATGTCCAATTATCAATTAGACCGCTAGCCCGAAAAAATCACAAGCCATCTACTGCGACCAGCGTGAGGCGCTTGTTTACAGCGTTGGGCTTGAATTTCGCTATTTACAGTATGTACTCATACAGCTCATAGCGAAATCCATCGCCCGCCTTGTACCCAAGCACCCCACGCTGCGTCTCGCTACGAAGTTTGTGATTTTTCCGGGCTAGCGCCTTGGCATCCTGGATATTTTCCGAAAAGAAGTCTTCGAGCGACATTTCTTTTTGGAGTGAATCCTGCGCAACTTCATTATTCCGTGGCCCAGTCGTAGCGGCGCTTCAATTCGTTAAAGTAATTCCATTTGTGTGTCAGGTGCTGGTATCGCCCAACTACGATGCCCGGGCTGACATGTAGTTGCTCGGCGATCCTCTTTATTTCAGCTTTTGATTGGATGCCGAAAATGTCTGAATCATACCGGCGCGGGATAAGCGTCTCAGCAGCAAATTCATCGGCTCTTTTTTCAGATGGATCGTCAGCATATTCGCTTTTTTCAGCATCAAGAAACTTCTTCTTACCGTCATGCAGGATATGACTGGCTTCGTGGAAAAATGTGAACCAGAACTTATCTTCACTTTTGCCTCGCAGACATAACAGGATCATCGCTTTTGTTGGAGTGACCCACTCGGCAGCACCACTCCAGGGAGCCTTTTTGAACTCCGGTACCAGGGTAAGTGCAACGCCAGCCTCAGCGCATAGACGTCGCATTTCAGGCAAAAACTTCTTTGGATGCAGGGGTGTCAGCTCGCGGATCGCTTTCAAGTTGGCAGTGAATCGCTTTTTACTGAAATCAGCGCATTCGATGCTGCGGGCTTCAATTTGACCTAAGCGCAGCCAGGCCGATGTAGGGCCAGGTGCAGACTCGAAAGCAGTGGAACGGCGGGCAGCAGCTTTGGGTTCCTGCCATACGCTATCAAAGCTTTCGATGCTGGAAACCCCGTAAAAACGAAGTGTCTCGCGGAAAAGTATTAGTTTGTCATTCGTATCAGGCAGAACCTCCCGTTTTTTGAGATCCTTAACCGGTATCATTTTGAGCCATTCGAGGTTATTCTCCATCTTCTGAGCATCTCTGACCTTAGCGAGTTGCTCGCGATATTGTGCCTCAAGATTGTTCCAAAAGCTGGCCGGATACCCTGTCACGTAGCTCAGTTTGTTTGCCGTTTCGTAGCTGATCGGCTGGTCACCTTTGAATATGCGATTCAGGGTTTGCACGGTCAGTCCGGTTCGCTCGGCAAGCTCGTGTTGAGTCATCCCCAGTGACTCCATCGTTTCCGCCAGCGTTTCACCCGGGGGAATCGCGTAATCGGGTTCGTATGGATATGTTTGTTTCTTGGCCATGGTTTTGTTTTAATTAATGGGTATCTTCAATTGCCACTATTTCGATGTCTGTCACTTGTGCCCAATCTAGCCCGCCATCCTCTTTTTTTGGGATTGGATTGTGTGCCGGAACGAACAGCAGGCGCCAGGGATGATCCAAGTCCACCGAAAGTATTCCTTTGAGGTTTCCAGTAAGTTCGTGGCATCTTGGGGGCGGGGTAGGCGGTATCTGTGAAAGGTTGTCTGCGGCGTTCAGCTCCATCAGTCGTTGCATCAATTTTCGGGCACGTTTCTGACCAAATTCCTTGAGTGCTTGCTTCTCAGTTGAGCAGCACTTCTGCAATTTCTTGCTCCTAAATGTAATATTCATGGTGAGTGAAGTCAAAAAATATTAACACAACATGTTAATATAATATTTTATCGCAATGAACACGGTAACTTTAAAGCTGATCATACCCTTCCAAGTGCTTGCAAGGTTTCGATGATTTGTTGTATCTGGGCTTTGCGTTTGGCGGTGTTGCGGCCCTGGAGTTGGGCGCAGATCGTGTCAACAGTTTGGCCTGACTTAGCAAGCAATGACTCGACCAATGCCACCTGACGATGAACTGATCAATAGAATCTTCCGTTGCCGCCTTATTCATTGATTGCGAGGATTCTAAATCATAGACAAGCTGTTACGAGGCTTAAGTGAGAATTTATCTAAGTGATTACCCAATTTTCTTTGTGTCCTTCGTGCCTTGGTGAGAGATTAGAATAATGGCAAGGCATATTGTATTAACCGGCTGCACGCGCGGCCTGGGGCGGGCGTTGGTCGATGAGCTGTTGCGGCAGCAGGACGTTTTTATCTCCGGCTGCGGGCGTTCGGTTCAGCTGATTGAGGAAATGAACCAGGAAGTGGATGCGGCGCACGCTCGATACAGTGCGGTGGATGTCTCGGACTACGAAAAAGTTGAGGATTGGGCGGATGAGGTCATAACAGCTCAGGGGGCGCCCGACCTCGTCATTAATAATGCGGCGCTGATCAATGACAATGCACCATTGTGGGAAGTACCTGTTGAACAATTCGATGCCCTGATCGATGTGAATATCAAAGGTGTCTATTATGTGTGCAGGGCATTTTTACCGGCCATGATCGAGCGGGGCTGCGGTGTGATTGTGAATCTTAGCTCTGGCTGGGGACGCAGTACGTCGCCGGATGTGGCGCCCTATTGCGCTAGTAAATTTGCCATCGAAGGGATGACCAAGGCACTATCCCAGGAGTTGCCGGACGGGCTGGCTGCGATCCCACTGAACCCGGGGGTGATCGATACCGATATGCTGCGCTCGTGTTTTGGTACAGGCGCTGCCGACTGCATCAAACCTGCGGATTGGGCCAAAAAAGCAGCGCCGATGCTGCTCCAGTTAACACCTAAAGATAGCGGTAAGTCGCTGTCTGTTTAGAAGTACTATGAATTGGTTTATCACAGGTACTGATACTGGGGTGGGTAAGACCTATGTGACTTGTTTGCTACTGCGGGCATTACGGGCCAAAGGTGAAGAAGCAGCCGGCTACAAACCACTGTGTTGCGGTGAGCGTGATGACGTGCGGGAGCTGTGGGAGGCATCGGGCAAGCGTCATGACTTGTCACTGGATGCGATCAACCCGGTCTGGCTGCGGCCGCCGGTGGCACCGTACACAGCCTCGATGATCGAAGAGCGCCCGATTGATGTTGGTCAGTTGATTGATGGGTATCAAAAGTTGAGTGAGAAATTCAAGCATGTTCTGGTTGAGGGGGTTGGGGGTTGGCGGGTGCCGATCCGCCAGGATTATGACAGCGCCGACCTTGCAGTGGAGCTTGGTTTACCGGTGGTAGTGGTCGTGCATAATAAGTTGGGCGCGATTAACCATACCCTGCTCACGCTCGAATCGATCGAGCGCCGCGGGCTCGAAATTGCAGGGATCATTATCAACTCCTTTGATGGGGATGAACGCGACGATATAGCGACGCGTACCAACCCGGCAATCATTGAACAACTGGCCGGGGTGCCGGTGCTGCTGAAGATCAATCATGGGCAGGCGAGTGTGGCGCTGGAATTTGGCTAGCCCGGATCAATCACAAACTTCGTAGCGAGACGCAGCGTGAGGTGCTTGGATACAAGGCGGGCGCAGGATTTCGCTGTGAGCTGTATGAGTACATACTGTGAATAGCGAAATTCAAGCCCAACACTGTAAACAAGCGCCTCACACTGGTCGCAGCAGATGGATTGTGATTTATTCGGACTAGTATTGCACGGCTGCTGTAGCCGCCTCTGCCCTCAGAGGCGATTGTCTGCTGTTGGCTTCCTGATATCATACAGTGTCACGGCCGGGTGGAGCGATGACTCGGGTCCTCTTTCCATCTCGTAGACAATCTGCCCTTCGGCCTGTAGCTGACGGTAAGTTGCTGCCTTGCGCTCACGCAGGGAAAGCACCTCTGCGGCACCGGTCACACTATCATCGGTATATCTGGTATGGCGGGTTGAACCGACCAGCACGTGGGTTACCCCAGCGGCGCGCACCGCATCAAGGCTGCCGTAATCGAATAAATCACCCTTGGACAGGATGCGCTGAGGGATCGGCGACTCGGCGTCTTTGAAGATGTGCAAATCGGGGTCAGGAAAGTAATAGCGGTCGGCTTGGTAAATTACGGCATCCTGCGGCAGGTTGGCATTGATCCACTGGTGCAGGCCGGAAAATGTATCGAGGCGGTAAGCTGCGAGTTTCGATTTTAATGAAACGCCGAGGAGATCGCCAAGCCAGATATGTCCGGCACAAAGGGCAATAGCTGCGGCTAAACCAGCAGCCATGGCGGCCGTGGATTTGAGCCTGAGCCGCTGCAGCAGTAGCGGGAGGCCGACGCTGACACCAATTGCCACATAAAACATCAGGAAATAGGAGACCGGATAGGTATAGCGATGGATAATTTTCGGGCTGAGGGAGATCAACAAAAGATAGCAGAGGAGTAATGCTGCGAGATATAGGTCAGGCCATGGCAGCCGACTGTTTTTGTCCCTGCGTTGCAGCCAGCCGGCGGCCAAGCCGAGCAACGCGGGCAGCCACGCCCACCAACTCACTGCAATGCTGAGATAGCTGAAATATTGCGTGTGGAAGCCGTCCTCGCGGCGCACGCCATGGTGGCCTTCCTGCACGTAATGCATTTCCCGGCTCAAGCCGGCGATAAACTCTCCCCAATTCAGCAGGATCTGGAGGTTCAGCAGACAAACTAACGGCAGGGAAATTCCCAGCAACAACAGCAGGTGTTTGAAAGCATGGAGCCCGCGGCTCTGCCAGCCAATCCAGATGACAAAGCCAATCGCAACAACCAATCCAACAACGCCTATATATTTACCGGAGGCTGCTATGGCGCCTGCTGCGCCTACCAGGGCAACCGTCCAGTAGCTCGGTCGCCGCGAATACCAAAAGAACGTTAATGCCAGCGCGCTCCAGCCCATCGTCAGCAGCGGGTCTTCTTTAAACCAATGGGAAATATGAAAGATCGAGCCGCTTGTTGTCAGCGCGACCGCGACAGCCAACGCTGCCAGCCAACCGAAGCGCTGGCGCGCCAAGACCGACAGCATGGCAATACCCAAGGCCGAGCAGGCAGCTACGAAACCGCGGCCGATTTCGGTTACCTGTTGGGCCGTGCGCTCGAAACCGTGGGTTTCCATCAGAATTTTAACAATCCGCTCGGTGCCGCGAACCATCAGCATCGGGTGATGGAAATTCCAGTCTTTGCGTAAAACCTGCGCCGCTTTCCCCGCCTCATCAGGGTGCCGGTGAAACGGTGCATCATTATCGATTGTGAAAACTGACCAGCCGCTGATGACTACAACGATAAACAACAGCAAATCCAGTAGTGGCCGTACCCATTGTCGTGGTTGGGAACGCCCTGCGTGTGCATCGCTATGATTCATCGACATAACCAATCAATTTCAGCTTGCTTGCGCAACCATTTCCGCACCACAGGAAAAATCATTCTTATTGTACGGAAATGCTTGCACACGACTATCGCCAAGGATATGGTTCACGGCTCTACAGAAATCACGGGTAGGTACCGAAGCGGTCAAACGGGGCGGACTGTAAATCCGCTGGCTCTGCCTTCACAGGTTCGAATCCTGTCCTGCCCATTCTTCGCTTGAGCGGCAGCGAAAGCGAAGAATGTCCTGCGACTTGGTTACAAAGAATTAAATAGACGCAATCTTCCTTGGGTAGTGTTCAAATTTAAGTTTGATGTCGCGACCGGCAGTATGCAAACCGACATCACATCAGTCTTGAATGAAGGTGAATCCGAAGTTCAGGCAGATATTACGGGGGTGCCTTCATATTTCGTTTACAAGAGAAAATACGAACTATCTCAGGATAAGTTCACTGTTGAAAGTATAAGTGAATCCGACATGACCGACAGAAGTCGAATTATTGATTGGATGAAAACAGAATCGGGAACAACAACGGGAAGCCCACACTACCCATAAGGAGTTTGCATGAAATTAATTATTTATATCGCATTATCAGTTTTTATTACCGGATGGTTAGAAGGATCGGAATTTGAGCAAGCTACTACTCAAAAATATAGCGTAACTAACAGTTCAAATTATCAACAGCTATTTGCCGCCTTCCAGCAAGCGACCGCTGACTATACTAACGATACCACTGACGCTACCGCATTGGTCGCCTTAGAAGTGATATACGGATGGGTTCCACTGAATGAGAGAGTAAAATTTAATTACGACGGAATCAAGCAAGAGTCAGAGAACAGCCTTTACCTAGCCGGAATTATTGGCTGCAACGAAGCTTTGAATGGAGGGGCAACAGTTGATTCAACGACGAAACAGGCTTTGGCGAATAACATCTGGCAGCGGCTAAGCGGGCTACAACCTACGGATGAGGACAATACCGAACTGGGAAAGACTGCCGTTTCAACTTTACTTCTTCTGAATGATGATCGTGGCTTAGAAGCAATCTTAACTGATACCGAGTATATCAAAAATCTACAGTCCACAGATGGGTGGGACAAAGACTCGTCACAAACAAAGTTTGCAGATTTAGTTACTCATTACACAGCCTTAATCGGGCAGGAAGCAGGAGCTCGTGAACTAGCGGCTTTTTACGAATTAATGCGACTTCGCAAAGTAGCAGGTGCAACAGAAATCGTTAGCACCAATAGTGTGATTGATCTTTCCAAGTTCTAGCTGACGCCTGAAGCAGGTGCAGCCCAAACGTACCAACCAAGCACCGCTCCGTCACGGCACCTGCGGAGCAGGTCCCGCGCCGTCGCTACTGCCGCAAGGAGCAAGGGGTCAGTCCTGAATGGCACTAACTTAAGGGGTGTTATCGTTAAAAAACGGG
>CAYUDZ010000066.1:0-9391 GCA_964443575.1 uncultured Chthoniobacteraceae bacterium
ATGTACTCATACAGCTCACAGCGAAATCCTGCGCCCGCCTTGTATCCAAGCACCCCACGCTGCGTCTCGCTACGAAGTTTGTGATTGATCCGGGCTGATCTTGGATGCTCATTTTGCAAGCTGTCGGATACTCGCAGTCGTCCACTTGCCACGCCGATGGATGACAGGTTCACCCAAGTTGCCTGCAGCACGCAAAGCAGCCAATGTTTCATCTGCCTGATGATTCAATATCCCGGAGACAATCAAGAGCCCGCCGGGTTGCAACGCCGCTATTAGCTGGCCCGCCGCCTCGATGATCGCTTCGCTAAAGACATTGGCCATCACGATGGCGCTTTGCGCAGCCGGCTGCCACTCACTCAACTTGACGCAGCTGAAACGGATATTCCCAACCCCGTTGACATCGGCATTGGCACGTGCCGTGTCTATTGCCCGCCGGTCATGGTCGATCGCTCGCACCAGTTGCGCTCCCAGCAAACTTGCCGCAATTGCCAGAATACCAGTACCGGTACCAACATCGATACACTGCCAGTTGTCACCTGCCAGTCTAGTCGCTTCATCGGTCAATAGCCTGAGACAAGTCGCGGTGGTTGCGTGGTCACCAGTACCAAAGGCGGCACTCGATGGCACCAGCAACACGTCGCGCTCAGGGTGAGACTTTTGTTGGCGCCGCAACTCAATCTCGTTGTGGACTACGATGAGCCGATTGCGGATGAAAATCGGTTTAAGCGCCACCACACCCGGTGCCAGCCAACTGTCTTTTTTTACACTGCGTAACTGCCCCCCAAACTCATCGGTCAACACTTTTTGCTCACTCGCGTTCGGCTCGTAAACCTCCAGCCGAATCGACCGACCGGAAGGCAGGTAGTGGATAGCCAGCCGTTCCCCCGCCAGCCCGCGCAGCCGTTCCTCCCAGGCATCGGCCCATTTGGCTGATGCTAATCTGGACCAAACTTTCATCTGCCTTGATTTATATTATCTAAATTCAACTGGCTACTGCGATTTTTCCTTGACTGGCTAGCAAATAACAGGCAATTTGTGCGCCCTTTTCAATAGTAGAGATAAAGGAGTTAGTTATGTCCAGAGTATGCAGCATCAGAAAAAGTAAACCGACCACCGGTAGCCGTATCCATAGAAGCGGCCTGGCCAAGAAAAAAGGTGGTATCGGCCAGCACATTACCCAAGTCAATAAGCGTAAGATCATGCCCAATCTGCAAACCAAGCGGATCTACGTGCCAGAATTAGATAAGTACGTTAAGGTCAAATTGACCGCACGCGCGCTAAAAACTATCTCCAAAAACGGCGCCTACAAGACGCTGTCAGAGGCCGGACTACTTTAATTGCTGGCCAAAACTCAATTTTTCCTTTAAAACTTACTTGTCTTAATAGTTAGAAAGGAAATGAAGTATGGCTTATAGCGTAGTTAGTAAAAAATCAGGCAAAACCTACTATTTGCATGCCCGCGAGCAGGAGCTTCGCGGTGGACGCACCGTCACCTTGTATTATTTTGCAGGTGAACCGGGTCCTAATGCGATAGACGAATTACCGGAGGGTCGCGTAGTTTCCGAGAATTCACGTACCGGTCTGCCTATCCTGAAAAAAGGATAAGTAGAAGTATTTGCTTCATCAAAAGTGCGGCTACCGGCAACGGTGCCGCACTTTTTTTGCGGCTATTCGCAGCATGGGCATTTGGTTGATCTGGCAGACTGACCAAGCAGCCCTGCGACCGGACGACCGCTATTGAAGGAGATCCGGGTTATATTAGCTCGACAAAAACAAAGCCGATGAAGACCTGGGCTTCGGCACGCAGGGGAATACGGCGTTGGTCATCGGACAGCCATAGCGTCGTCTTGCCCAGTTTGCTGTGCTCTTTGAGTTGCCCATCCTTGGTTATCTTGCGCAGTCGCACATCGAGTTTTAGTGCAGGCTTCTTGTTGCCGGAAACCCTGAGGCTGGTTTTATCGAGCACGGTGATATCCATCAGGTAGACCGTGTCGGCAGCTGTTACCAGCAACGAATGCTGCTCACCAGGAGCGAGCGACTGGGAGCGGACGGTCAGCAAGGCTGACAGGATGCTGTGCACTCCAGCCTGATTGGTGGCCTTGGGTTTTCCCGGTCGCTGTTCTCCAGGCTCACGCCATTGACGGCTTAGCACCCTGGTACGGTCAAATTCCAACTCAATATATTTGGTGTCCTGCTGGTATCGTTCCGATTGCCTGAACTCGATGGCCTCCATCGCCGGGTTGGCTGTTCCGCGGATCTGACCGTCCAACGACCAGAATAATCGGGCCGGCCCGACCGTCGCTACCTGGCCATCCAGTAGATAGTTGGAATCAGTGCGCGTAAGCCTGACAGTGCCATGCGCAGCAACCAACCCCGACCAGCCAAACCTGTAGTCAGCAGCAACTTCCGACTCAGCAGCAAAGCCGCCTGCTTTAAACCGTGCCGCTGCCGCTATCTCTGCAGCCTGTTCAACGTGACGCGTCGCTTCACCAGCCGCTAGCCCAGAGCTTACGCACAGGCCACAAGCCAGCAGCACTGTCAGCCGCATAGCTCAGGCGCCGGGTTGCGGCATATTTTTCAGCTGCTTTTCCGCCATCTCGCCGAGCACCGGAATGAGCCAGCGCTCGCCCTGGAATGCCTTGATTATAGTAATGATCCAGAGGACGAGAGCACCCAAATAGACTATCATTCCGAGGATGCTGGTTACGCAGCCGACTATCGGAATCATGGCCAGAATGGTTAATATTATACTTAAAACAAACATGGCCCCGCCAAAGTAGATCGACTGCATCGACCAGAAGCGGACAAATTCATCTTTCTTTTCGACAATCAGCAACACAATCCCGCCAATCAGGGGAAATACCGCCGCAACTCCGGCAGCTACATTAGGTGTCAGGCTGGTATACTGCGAAACATTACCACTGGCGCCGCCGCCTACTCCCTGGGCTTCAGTTCCTCCGCCAGCAGGAGTGCCGGTTGCTCCTCCTGCAGCAGATTGCTGTTGGTTTTGCTGTTCCTGATGTGGTTTTTCTTCGGGATTGTTTTCCATGCAGTGACGCATTATCTTATTAGTCGCTTAGCGTCAAGGGTATTACTTGCTCGGGCTGCAAAGATCAGAGTTTACTATCTACAGGCTGGACATCGGGCAGCCACTGGATTTAGTTGGCTCATTAGATTGCATAATGAAGATTCTTGACCGCTACATACTGACAAATTTCCTGCTACCCTTCGCCTATTGCTTGATGGGGTTCGTTGCCATTTGGTTAGTCTTCGACCTCAGCGACAATGCAGCCGATTTCCTCAAAGGGGGCGTGCCATTCGGCAAGATCCTGATCTTTTACGCGACGCAGCTTCCTGACATCGCCATCATCAGCGTACCGGCCGGCGTTTTGCTGGCGCTCCTTTACTCATTGAGCAAAATGTCACGCTCCAACGAGATTATCTCCATGCTGACCGCTGGGGTTGCCCTGCCGCGGATCCTGCTGCCGTTGTTTGTGGTCGGTTTCCTGCTATCCTGCATGGCCACTGCACTCAACTACTATCTCGTTCCGCACGCCCAGGCAGTAAAAACTGCACAGCTAGACCAGTTTGTGAGCGGTGAGGATGCGGACGTCACCCGCCTGCGAGGCCACCTGTTTCACAACCGCTTGTCCCACAGATTCTGGTACACCGAGCGCTTCTATCCCGACCGCAACCTGCTGCAGTGGGTACAAATTATCCAGCGCGATGAGACTGGACGTACCTTGTTCCAGTACTATGTGAGGGAAGCCCTTTTTGAACCCACCCAACGCTTCTGGGCCTTCGATAAGGGCATGCTGGTCACCTATGATGCCGAGGGCAATGTCAAGACCAGCGAATTCCTGAGTGGTGACACCAAGATTTATGATTGGGAAGAAACTCCCTGGCGTATCGCCAGCGCGACCATGGACGCCGAGGTCATGACGGTACCCGAGCTGCAGATGTATCTTTTCAGTAATGAGGACTTCCCGGCTGTCCAACTGGCTGCCTATCGCACGCACCTCTGGTATCGCTGGGCAATGCCCTGGACCACATTCATCCTGGTCTTCATAGCGGCACCATTGGGAGTGGTCTTTTCACGGCGTGGTGTACTCGCGGGTGTTGCCAGCTCAATCTTCATCTTTGCCAGTATGCTTTTCCTCAAAGACTTCTTACTGGCACTTGGAGCCGGGTACCGGATACCCGCGCCACTGGCAGCATGGCTACCTAACCTGATATTCCTGGTAATCGGCATCTGGCTGCTGTGGATGAGGGCAGGCCACCGTGACGCCTCCCACCTGTTGCCTAATTGGCTGGTCAAGAGGATCGAAAAGAAACATGCAGACTCGATCTCTGCGAACAACCGGCAGGCCGCAATTGCCACCCGGCAGTAGCGGCAAGCGGCAAAATCTGGTAACTTACCTTATCACAGTGACTACAGATTGGAATATTCGCAAACGCTCATCATGCTGCTCGCAATCCGGTAAGGATTTCGTGGACGGCGAAGAGTTTTACACCCTCCTGTTCAACGAAGATGAGGGTTGGCGGCGGGTTGACCTGTGCCAGGCCGCATGGGAATCATGGGATACCAGCAATCCACCATTTTCCTTCTGGAAGAGCATTTATGAAGCGCCGCCGCCGCCGGAGCAGGAGTCGCTGCCTAAAGAAAATGCCGAGAGCCTCCTGCGAAAATTCCTTGATGATGAAGACTCACAGCACGCCAATGTGCGCTACATTTTGGCCGTGATGTTAGAACGCAAGAAGACCTTGCGCCATACCGACACCCAGCAACTGGAGTCGGGGCCAGTCTTAATTTACGAACATACTGCGACCGGTGAGGTATTCCTGATCCCTGACCCGCAGTTGCGATTGGAACAAATCAGTGATGTCCAGCAGGAGGTCGCCGGATTATTGGGAATCGAGCAAACTGCAGCAGTCACCGAATCCAACGATCAACAGCAAGCACAAGCATGACATCGAACTTACCATGGTTTCAGGATCAGCGCTTCCCGGTCTACCTTGCACCCATGGCCGGCGTGACGGACACTGTGTTTCGCTCGATCTGCAAAGAATTCGGTGCCGATGTGATGGTCACTGAATTTGTTTCTGCCGACGGCATTTTACACCGCAACAAGCGGACTCGCGAGTACCTCGAGTTCTCTTCTGCCGAACGCCCGCTAGGGGTACAGCTTTTCGGTGCAGATCCAAAAAATCTTGCTCGGGCAGCCGCCTCGGTGGTCGAATGGGTTGCCCCCGATTTCATCGATCTCAACTTCGGTTGCCCGGTGAATAAGGTAGTCTGCCGCAATGGTGGCTCCGCTCTGCTGAAGGATTGCCCGCTGCTTGAGCAAGTGGCACGAGAGGTGGTCCAGGCAGTCGCCCCGGTCCCGACCACCGCCAAGATTCGTATTGGCTGGAACCAGCAGCAAATCAATGCCTGCGAAACCTCAAAGATACTGGAACAGTGCGGGATTCAGGCAATTGCGGTCCACGGTCGTACCCGTGCTCAGGGGTACTCGGGTGAGGCGGACTGGGACACCATAGCACAGGTCAAGCAAAGCGTTTCAATCCCGGTCATCGGCAATGGTGATTTGGCTACCGCCGAAGATGTCAGTAAGCGTCGCCGGGAAACTGGTGTTGATGGAGTTATGATTGGCCGTGCAGCTATGAGCGCACCCTGGATCTTTTCGGGAATCCGTGAGTACCTGGCTACCGGCAAGCTGCCTGCGGCACCGGACTATGACTTCCGCTGGCAAATTATCCGTCGCCATTGCGAATCCAAAGTCCTGCGCTGCGGCGACGAGTCCCATGCCATGCGCATCATGCGCGGCCGCCTGATGGCTTACTCCAAAGGAATCCCCAACGGCAAATTTCTACGTAACCGTTTCTCCCAAGTCACCTCCCTGCTTGAACTTGATGCAATCAGGGAAGAGTGGGAGAAGGTACCGGCCAATCGACAACTGCAGGCAGCATGAACATGGGAATCCTCGATTTGACTGAGTATCACCGTGAATTGCGCATGGCCGAAGGCTACCTCGAACTCGATATGTGCGACGAGGCAGAGGCTACTCTGGAAGAACTCGATGAAAGCTTGCGCCGGAAAGTGCCAACAATGCTGATCCGGCTCCAACTCAAGATTAAGCGCAAAGCCTGGTCCGATGCGGTGGTGCTCGGCCAGCGCCTGATCGCAAAGCATCCTGAGATCCACGAACCGTACATCCAGACAGCGTATTGCCTGCATGAAACCGGCGACACGCAGTCCGCCCGTGAGACCCTGCTAGCTGCACCACAGGCAGCGCATACCGAGGCACTATTCCATTACAATCTGGCCTGCTACGAAGCTATTTTGGGATTTACCGAGCGCGCATGCTACCATCTGGAAAAGAGCATAAACATCAATCCGGCCTACAGCGAGCACGCCAGAAAAGACCCCGACCTTAAATCCTTGCGCGAAGAGATATGCTGACCATTGCTTTGGCTTTGCTGCGGTATCAGTCGGACCAGGAAAATGCAGTTCTCTCTCGATAAGTCAGCAGTCGAAACTGCTTTTGCCAATAATTTCAAGCAGCACAATGAACTCGGGGCCTCCTTTGCGCTGTGGCAGGATGGCGTTGAAGTCATCTCCCTGGCAGGCGGTTATCAGGATCGTGACAGCACCGTCCCGTGGACATCCCAAACCAGGTTTCTCTGGTGGTCAGCCACCAAGACGCCCGCTGCTGTCACCACCCTGCTGGCACTTAATAATGCCGCCATTGACTTACATAGCCCGGTATCTCAACTGTGGCCCGAGTTCGGTGCTAACGGTAAAGACCATGTCACATTCCTTGAGCTATTCTCCCACCAGGCTGGACTTGCGGGTATCCCGGAGCAAACACTCGACCCCTATGATCACGCGGCCGTTGCGGCTGCTCTAGCTGCCATGCCACCACTCTGGCAACCCGGTTCCGCTCATGGCTACCACGCCAGGACCTACGGCTACCTGCTTGATGAGATAGTGCGACGGCTCTCCAGCCAATCATTGGGTAGCTATTGGCAGCAACAGATTGCCGCACCCGCAGCAATCGACTTCCATATCGGACTTAGTGCTGAGAATGCCGCCCAGGTTGCCGACTCATTCGCTCCTGACTCTACCAGCGTAGCTCCCGAACAACAGGCATTTTATAGTGCACTGAGCGACCCGCAAAGCCTCGCATCACTAGCTTTCCGCTCACCCGGTGGTGATATCAGGCCACGACTGATGAATTCTATTGCCGCCCGCAGCTACGGTTTCCCTGCCATGGGTGGCATCGGCACCGCATCGGGGTTGGCAAAATTTTACGCCATCCTCGCTAACCATGGCGAACTAAACGGCACGCGTTTTCTGCCAGCAGAGATCTGTGATCAACTGAATACCCCGCTGTGCCACGGAAATGACCTGGTATTGCGCTTGCCGACCAGTTTCAGCTGCGGGGCCATGCTGGATCCGATCGCTGACAATGGCAGCAAGCATCGTAAGCTATTCGGCCCGTTGCCCTCAGCGTTCGGTCACCCCGGGGCGGGTGGTACCCTCGCCTTTGCCGACCCGGAGAACGGCCTGGCTTTCGCCTATGGCATGAACCGTATGATTCCTGGCCTACTCCCGGGCCCGAAAGCATTGGCACTGGTAGCCGCAAGCTATTCAAAAATATCGCCATGACTACTATGAGAAGTTCAGGTTAATGATTGCTCACCAGCGTGAATCTGAAATAATTACATTTGGAACCCGCCGGTAAAAGCTAAGGCTGGGTTCACCATGAAATGAGTAATGAACTTATTATAGTTACTCTGATCGCGGTTGTCGCCATGGCTGCGGCGTTGGTAGCAATCTGGAAGTTCTTTGCCGAGCGCTCGCAGCAGCGTCAGCTCTCAATCCAGCTGAAAACAGTCAACCAGCGATTCCGTGACTTGGTCAATCTGGCCGGCGAATATATCACCGAGCTAGATAGCGAGGGACGTTACACCCTGATGTCCGACCGTCTCACCGATGTCCTTGGTTACCAGGCGTCTGAACTCGTGGGTAAATTTCCATGGGATTTCGTGCCCAAGGAAGATGTGGTCGCCTACCAGGAAAAGCTAATGAACTACATTTCCAAGGGCCAAAGCTTCACCAACATAGAACACCGCAAAGTCGCCAAAGACGGCAGCATTGTGTGGCTGAGCGTCAGCGGTAGCCCGGTATATAACGAGTCAGGCAAATTTTCAGGCTATCTCGCGATCGGAGAAAATATTACCGACCGTCATGATTTTGTCGAAAGACTGAAAGAATCAAAAATTAGCGCCGAGGCTGCCGACCGCGCCAAAAGCGAGTTCCTGGCAGTAATGAGCCACGAAATCAGGACACCAATGAATGGCATCATTGGCTTTGCCAATTTGTTGGCAAATACGCAGTTGGACCAGCAGCAACGGGAATACGTGGAAACGATCCATGAGAGTGGGGATTCGCTGGTGTTCCTGATCAATGACATCCTCGACTTCACCAAGATCGAATCCGGCAAGATGACCCTCGAGAGTGAACCCCTTAATCTACGCAACTGCATTTACAGTGTCCTGAACCTGACTGCCAACAGTGCTTCGGAGAAAGATATCGAGTTGCTCGGTGAAATCGATGAGGATGTCCCGGAATGGATACTTGGCGATGTGGCGCGGCTGCGGCAGGTACTAATCAACCTGATTAGCAATGCAATCAAATTCACCCAACACGGCAAGGTGGTAGTTGCCGTGCATGTACTCAACATAGAGGATCGTGAAGGTACGCCGGAGTACCTATTGGATTTCTCGATTTCAGACACCGGTATCGGAATTGCCGAAGATCGTATTGGTCGTCTGTTCAGACCATTTTCACAGGCTGATTCATCGACCACCCGCAAATTCGGTGGCACCGGTCTAGGGCTAGCCATCTGCAAGCGTCTGGTAACCCAGATGGGCGGCACGATTCACGTTACCAGTAAACAGGGAGTCGGTTCGACATTTTATTTCGATATTCCTGTGGTAGAGACTGAGGAAAACACCGATACCAGCAAGGATAGCTCGGTCTTTGATATTCAAAAATTCGTCCTGCTGGTTGGCCACATCAACGAGGAACTCGACCACATTCAAGCCCACCTGCGCAATTGGGGTGTCAGCACGACACTGGCCCAGTCACGTGCCGAGGCCCTGGCAGAAATTAATAATGCCGAGCGCTGGGACTGTGTGCTGGTAATTCATGACCCAACCGGCATTGATGCCCATGAGCTAGCCCAAACTGTGCATCAAACGCAACCTGAACTTGGTTTTATACTCATCGACGAGGACATCAACGACCAGATTGCCAACGAAAGTGATTCCAATTTTCTCACAGGTATCACTAAGCCGGTAATCACAGAGCAACTTTTTGAAG
>CAYUDZ010000066.1:9401-13835 GCA_964443575.1 uncultured Chthoniobacteraceae bacterium
CCGCCACGAGTTACCAGTACATACTGAGCCTGAACCGGAAGCCCAAAATGGCGGCGATCAGCTCAAAATCCTGTTAGCGGAAGATAATAAGGTCAACTCGCGCGTTGCCACCTTAATGCTACAGCGGATGGGCTACCAGGCCGAAATTGTTGAAAACGGCATGCAGGCTGTCCAACGTGCGCAGCAAGGCGGTATCGACCTGATACTCATGGACCTGCAAATGCCGGAAATGGATGGCCTCGAGGCCGCGCGTGAAATTCGCCGGATGGAACAGCAGTCCAATACCAGGCCAATCGAAATTATCGCGATCACCGCCGAGGCTATGCAAGGCGACCGCGAACGCACACTTGATGCCGGCATGAACGACTACCTGACCAAACCAATCAAACCAAAGCAATTAAAGGAAGCCCTCGACAGGGCCATCGAACGCCTCTCTGTACATTAAATTACCCCCTGGAATCATGAGTAACGAACAACAATTAATCAATCTCACCGACGCACGGCAACTCTTCGAAACGCAAACCGGCGGTGATCGCGAGTTCTACCTCGAGCTGGTCGATATTCAACTGCAGGAGGGGGAAAAGCTAATCGGCCAAATGCAACAGTCGCTGGTAGCTAATGACGCCAAAACTTTCCGCCGGGTGGCACATACCATGAAAGGAGCAGGCCGCACTTTTGGGCTTCCGCTGTTGACGCAAGCAGCTTATGCTCTGGAGAAAGATTCAATTGATAGTATCCCTGAGAACGCTGAGCCCCGTGCACATGAGCTGATCACAATCTACCAACAATCAATGGAGGCATTGACCAATTTCTCCAAGCAACTGTAACACCTACCACGATGCACCCTACCTCAGCCAGCCAACCACTTTTGAACCGGGAAACACTCAATCTCTTTCTGGAACTACATAGCCATCTCGATAGCAACAGCCTGCGGACAATCGTTAACGAGGACCTCACCGAACTGCGCCAGCTGGCAGAGCAACTGATGGCTGCATTTGAATGCTGTGATTGCGAATCTGCATGCCGCCACGCCCATAGCATTACCGGACTGGCGGCAACTTTTGGCATGCACAGGCTTTCCTACTTAGCCGATGAGATCGTGCAATCATGCCGGGATGGAGTTTTTGCTGGTAAAGAAGACCTCTCCGGGTTATTCCGCAAGACCATGGAGGATAGCCTTGAAGAGCTACTCTCTCACTTGAACTGAACTTTACCACAATACCAATGAACGCCCTACGCGCACTCTTTCTAGGATTTCTTAACCCTCGTACCTATGCAGATGCCTGCTACCGCTGGCTCGGAGTCGGCTTTGGCTTGCTGATGCTACTTATTCTATTGGGCACCATATTTCTTACATGGCGCGCCACCACAGGACTGAATGGCTTCCTGCAAGATGATTTGCCAGAAATTACACGGCAGATTCCAGAAATTCGCTTTATTGACGGCACTGCCACCACCCCACGATCCAAGCGCTATGAAATCGTCGAGCCGGGAACCGGAGCTACGATTGCCATCATCGATACTTCGGTTGCCGAAATTCCAGCTGATTTGGGTGGGGCCCAAGCCTTCATCGGCAAACACGCCCTGACCGTTCAGAAGAATGAACTGGAGCAACGTACCTATTCCTACTCCGAGTGGGAGTCATTTACCCTTGACGATGAGTTCATCGCCAAGGCCACTGAGCTGACCAAAACCTGGGCACCCTGGGTCATGGCCCCATTCATATTTATAGGCATGCTAATCGCACGTTCCATCCAGTGGCTTTTCTTTGGCTTGCCGATCATGCTCTACATGAACGCGCGCAAGGTGGTCGGTGACTACTCTACGTCCTTACGCTTGAGCGCCCTGGCAATGACCCCAGTCGTCATCGTCGATATCCTATTAAGCGCATTATCCCAGAGCATTCCATTTGCCGGGTGGGCATTTATGGGTGCCGTGATCCTGGTTGGCTTCGCCGGTGTCGAATTCGCCAAGGGTGAAGCCGAGTCCTCATCTGATTCACCAACCCCACCAAGCCTGCCACCCAACTGAGGCAACAGCCCATGACATGAGAGAGCCAGCGTCCTCGTGCCTCCAGTTTACTTACGTGGCGTGAGTTGCGACAACGGGTAATGATGCTCCTCAAGGATCTTTCCCATTTGATTAATCAGGCGGAAGCTGACCACCGGATCGGGACGATCTGCATCGAAGGTGAACTGATGACCTTGAATGGTGCCGTCGATGCCGTAAGCCCCTGCTTCAGCCATTCCATCTGTGCCTGACCAAGGAAGCTTGCGTATTCTCCGCGAAGCGCGTTGTCACGGCAGGATCGGGTATCCAGCATAAAAATTTCGACCAGTCCGATGCGAGTGCTGAAGTAGATGCCTTCCCGATCGGGGGAACTGCCGGGAGTACTGTCACCGGCAGGAAAAATCTTTTTTTCTCCCTGGGCATCGCTGACCTGCACCTCCAGTCCCTGCGGATCGAGCGGTCACAACCAGATTGTCACACCGTCATCAGTAAGATCACCGAGCATCGGCCCGCTGATTAAAGCAATGCCGAGATCATTCGCTGCCGCGACGATCCTTGGATCGCTGATTCGCGCGGTAGCATCACCAGCTAAAATACCCCGCGCCCTAAGATAAAATTCCCGCATGTTTTTTGGCGGCTGCCCGTAGCTGTCGAGCAGCATGGTATCGACTTCTAGTGTACCCTCGTGTGCTTGGCTAAGCTCCACCGCATGGGTCGGCTCGACAAAAGTCTCCTCAGCGCAGAGCCATGTGACACAAAGGAACAAAGCGAAGAGTATGATCAGGCGATTTTTCATAACATGTTTACTAAATTGCGTTAATTGACAGTTTCTACACAAGCCACTGCTGACTAGCTTATATATCTTCTCAAATTTTGCCATCCGGTTCGTTCCCCTGTGATGGTATTATAGTATGTCTGAAGAGGTTTGTTGAAATGCGAATTCGTAATTGTGATCCTGCTTGTAATCATAATCGCCAACAGCAAGCTGTAATTTCAGATAAAAGTCACGATAACGATGATGGCTAAAACCTTTCTAGAAACGGTATTAGCGTTTTTGCAAATAGCAATTCATGCTTATCTGCCGCTCCACTCAGTATATCCGACAGCCAGTGCGTTTAACTAAATCAGTCTAGTGCCTCAATGATATAAAATCGGGCATCGACATCGCCGGCACCAGCATCTTCTATGGTGATGTAGTCATCACCTGACTCTGCTGTAAAAGTGGCAACTTCAGTCCACGATCCAGCTGCCATCGTCGATGAGGCCAAAACGCGATATTGATGCCCGGGAACTACTGGAAAAACAATTTTTGCGCCGTCATCACCCATGCCCATCGAGGACACCTTGAATTCACGAGCAGCGTCAAGCCCACCCCAGGTTGACGGGTTAGCCAGGCGCACCTCATCATGGTTTTCCGCGTAACGTAAAGCACGTTCGAAGAACAACTCACCCATCTCGCGAGCAACATCCTCAACATCGTTGGCCCATCTGCCCGTGTCGTAAAGTCCATGCAAGGTATCATAGGTGGCGTCGTCGTAGACGGCGTTGAAGCCGGCATCAAGCAACGCAGCCATTACCCCGGCTTGACGCAACCGAGGCTCACGGGAAAGAACCTTGGCCGGGTCATCGGCGTATGCTTCAGCTACAAAAAACACATCACTCTCGCGCTCGCGCGCATTGCCTATCAACCAACTCCAAAATTCCGGCGGTACTAGATGGGCCATATCCACACGGAAGCCGTCGACTCCAAACTCCTGCCAATACGCGATTATTGCGTCCATCTTGCGCCAGGTATCCGGCACGTGTCTGTTGGGAGTCTCGCTACTGGGGTAGCCCGTCGGCGCATCACGATCGCGAAAATTGTAGCCATAGTTAAGCTTGACTGTCTCGTACCAGTCACCTTTTGTCGGACGATTGCTTGCCACGTCATTGCCGGTCACCCTGACATGATCCCTTTCCGGCTCAAACAGCCCGTCCGCTCCACCTACCTGGCGTGCGGTATCACTGATAACCTCGCCGGTAGCAGGATCTACTGTTGGTAGACGCAGTGGACCATCAGTATCTTGCAAGTAAAAAAAAATTGTTGTCCGGGTCGAAGAATACATCTTTGTTATCGCTTCTACCAAAATCCAGTTGCGGCCGGATGTCCGAGCCATAGCTGCGCGCGACATGATTGGGAACAAAGTCGATTAGCACCTTGAGGCCGGCCCGGTGAATGCGTTCCACGAGTTCTTGAAACTCATCAAGTCGCTGTGTTGGATCCTCCGCGTAATCCGGACACACATCAAAATAGTCTTTGATTGCGTAAGGGCTACCGGCAATACCCTTCAGCAAGTCCGGATCATCCGCCGGTTGACCGATCTCACGATAGTCGGTCGAAGTCGCCTGTTGCAAAACTCCTGTCAGCCATAAATGGGTGAAGCC
>CAYUDZ010000067.1:0-13644 GCA_964443575.1 uncultured Chthoniobacteraceae bacterium
GTCCGAGTACGTGTGCTGCTATGCTGATCAGGATAAACTTATAAACCAGGCGCCAAATACGTCTCGGTTGTGGTGTGCTCTCACTTATTTCGCGTGGCGGTAAATCGGACATTCCATAAATTATACTTTAGGATTTTTGAGCTGTAAATATATTAACTTTTTTACTACTTAACTTTTTTACGACTGGTATTGATACAATTATAGTATAGCAGACTTCTGATGCGGTCACATTGAGCCACGCAGACGCTCGAGTAATGCTGAGCAGCGAGCGGAATCACGTGCGTTGTTGACTGCCATAGCCAGCGCTTTCTTCTGGCCTACCAGGACAACGAGCTGGCGACCGCGGGTCACGCCGGTGTAAAGCAAGTTGCGTTGCAGCATTAGGTAATGCTGGGTTGCCAGTGGGATCACGACAGCAGGAAACTCGGAGCCTTGGGCTTTGTGGATAGTGATCGCGTAAGCCGGTGTCAGTTCATCCAGTTCGTCGAATGCGTAGGTGGCGGGCTCGGTATTATCAAAATCGACAGTAAGCTCTGATTGGTCATGATCAATTTTTCGAATTCTTCCGATATCACCGTTGAATACATCCTTGTCGTAGTTATTGCGGGTCTGCAGTACTTTATCCCCGGTGGAAAATCTCCAGCCGAAACGTTCAATTGAATGTTCCGGGTTAGGATTCAATGATTGTTGCAAGGCACGATTCAACTCGCCAACCCCCAGTGAGCCACGGTGCATCGGGGCAAGTAGCTGAATGTCCTTTACAGGATCCATACCAAAACGTGCCGGAATGCGCCGCGTCACCAATTCCAGGACCACGTCATGGATAGCATCCGGCTCGTCGCGCTCGATGAAAACGAAATCGCCCGGCTGATCCCGCTCGGAATTCAGTTCCGGTAACTTACCCGCATTGATAGCGTGGGCATTACTGATGATCAAGCTGCCCTCAGCCTGACGAAAGATCTCGGTTAACTGCACCACCGGCACGCTGCCGCTTTCCAACAGATTGCCAAAGACTAGACCCGGACCGACAGAGGGCAACTGGTCAACATCACCGACCAGAACGAGGTGGCAGTCACCCGGTAGCGCTTCGACCAGGCGCTGCATGAGTGGCAGGTCGATCATCGATGACTCGTCGACGATCAGGCAATCAGTATCGATCGGATTATCCGCATGACGCCCGGGCCGACCCGCAGAGCGAAACTCCAGCAAGCGGTGGATCGTGTAAGACTCGCACCCTGTAGCTTCGGCGAGGCGCTTAGCCGCTCTCCCAGTCGGTGCACACATGCTGCAGCGCACCCGCTTTGCTGATAGAATTTTAACCAGGGCATTTACCAGTGTCGTCTTGCCGACGCCCGGACCACCAGTCAGCACGGCGCAACGGCTTTGTAGCAACGTACCGAGTGCTTGCTGCTGGCTTTTTGCCAACGTCAGCTGCTGCTTGTTTTCAAACCAAGCGATTGCTTTGGTGATATTAATTTCAGGGTAGAGCGTCGGCAATTTTCCCAGGGTGCGAATTCTTTCAGCTACAATTTTTTCTGAATACCATAAGGATTTGGCAAACAGAAGGTCTCGATCGGCATGTGATTCCCGGATGACACGTCCGTCGGCAGTCAGGTGTTCGAGTCCCTCAGGTAAGCGCTCAGCCGGTATATCCAGTAACTCCTGTGCACTCTGCAGTAGGAGATCAACCGGCATCGCAGCATGGCCGTCGTTCGCCCCTTGCATCAGAGTGTGTTCAATCCCTGCGACGATGCGCTGCAGACTATCCTTGGCGATGCCGAGGCGCTCGGCAATTTGGTCTGCTGATGCAAACCCGATACCATGGATATCCCGCGCCAGTTGGTATGGGTTATTGCTGACCTTGGCTACCGCTTCCTCGCCATAGGTTTTGTAGATTCTTGCTGCGCGGCTGGCACTGACTCCGTGGGAATGCAGGAAGACCATTATGTCACGGATCGTACGCTGCTCGTTCCAGGCCTCCTTTATTTGCTTTCTCCGACCGGCGCCTATCCCGTCGACCTCCTCCATTCGTGGTGACTCACACTCAATAATATCGAGCACCTTTTCGCCAAATTTATCTACCAGTTTCTTGGCATAGTGCGGGCCAATACCCTTAATCATGCCGCTGCCGAGGTAACGTTCGATGCCTTCCAGTGAAGTTGGCGGGACTGCCTGCATGGTAGTTGCCTGAAGCTGCAAGCCATGGTCACGGTCACGTTTCCACTTGCCTTCGGCAGTGAGCCATTCACCGGCATGTACTAGCGGCAGGTTTCCCACGACGGTTGCAAGGTCGCGGCGTCCTTTGACTTTTACACGCAGCACGCAGAAGCCGTTTTCGGGGTTATGGAAAGTGACTCTTTCGATGAGCCCGGACAGATACTCATTTGCAGTCTGGCCGCGCCGCTTATCCATCAAACGGCAGGTTGCTGTTGGGTCAGACAGTGAAATGAACCAAGCCCCCAGATCAACTCGCGGCTGTCTACGGCAACGATTTCACGCTCAGGGAAGTATTTTTCCAGCATGACCCTGACCAACTTATCATTAGGATCAGAGTAGCTAGGCATCAATACTACCTTGTTCGCAATGTAGAAGTTGGCATAGCTGGCCGGCAGCCGCATCCCGTCCTTTTGGATTTTGGATGGCATCGGCAAAGTTTCGACTTCATAGTTTGTCTCCGTCACGATCAACTTTTCGAGACGCTCATAATTGTCTTGTAGCGGGCGATGGTTATCGTCCTCGGGGTTGTCCTCCATTGCTATCAGGATCGTGTTCTTATTTACAAACCGGGCGAGCATATCGATATGGCCATCGGTGTCGTCGCCGACGATACCGTCACCCAGCCAGATCATTTGTTTGATGCCAAGAAAATCATGCAACTGCTTCTCGATAGCTTTTCTAGTAAGTTCCGGATTGCGATTAGGGTTAAGCAGGCAGGCCTCGGTCGCAAGGGCGATCCCGGCACCATTTACATCGATCGATCCTCCTTCAAGCACCATATCCGGAGTAAAGCACGGCACGTCTAAAGCCTCCGCGACTTGAGCCGGCACTGCATCGTCCAAATCAAATGGTGGATACTTGAACCCCCAGGCATTATAACCCCAATCGATTACAGCCACTTTGGGATCCTGTTCGCGGGTTACAAATAACGGTCCATGATCACGACACCAAGGCTCGTTGGTTGGGATATGAAAGAAGCGTACATGCTTATGTCGAACCGGACGCAGCACATCCATGGCCAACTTTTCTTCTGCTGCATCCTTGACACAAATGCATACTTCTTCAGAGTCCGCGAGGGCATCCACTATTTTGGCAAAGACCGGCAATACACGCTTCAGGGTGCCGGGAAAGCTGATGCTTTCCGGGTGCGGCCATGCAAGCCAAGTCGCAGCATGGGGCATCCACTCAGCCGGCATGGAGTAGCCAGCTTGACGGGGGGTAGACGAAGGTTTTGGCATCCGATCAGAATCTAAATCTTATATATAATTACTATAAACGATAATCAACTAATCGACAAATCGCATATTCAGATCGGCGTAGGCATCGATCCTGCGGTCGCGTAGAAACGGCCAGTGCGTGCGCTGACGCTCGATCGCCTGCATGTTTATCTCAGCAAGCAGTACAGTTTCTTCATCTTGCTTGGCTGCGGCGATAATTTGCCCATCAGGACTGGATACAAAGCTCTGGCCCCAAAACTCAATCCCTTCACCGCCATCTGGCGCTTCGTGTCCAACGCGGTTGACTGCAACGACATAGCACCCGTTGGCGATGGCGTGCGAACGCTGCATCGTTTGCCAGGCATCATGCTGAATTATACCAAACTCTGCTTTTTCAGCAGGATGCCAGCCGATTGCAGTAGGGTAGAAGATGATGTCGGCTCCGTGCAACGCAGTGGCCCTGGCTGCTTCGGGGAACCACTGGTCCCAGCAAATGCAGACCCCGAGCCTGCCAGCTGACGTATCCCAGGCCCGGAAGCCGAGGTCACCAGGCGTGAAATAGAATTTTTCGTAGTAGCCCGGATCATCGGGGATATGCATCTTGCGGTAGGATCCGAGCAATGTCCCGTCGGCTTCAATTACGACTGCCGTGTTATGGTAAATTCCTGCTGAGCGCTTTTCGAATAGTGAAGCTACTATCACCACCTCATTTTTTGCAGCAACTTGGCACAATAGATCAGTCGTAGGCCCCGGGATTGGTTCCGCTAATTCAAAGTGCGCATGATTTTCCGACTGGCAAAAGTAGTAGCTGGCAAATAATTCCTGTAAGCAAACTATTTGAGCACCTTGGTTAGCCGCTTGGCAGATTAGATCAGCAGCCTTGTCAATGTTGGCTTGCTTATCTGCTATGCACGACATTTGCACGGCAGCTATGTGGGTTGTACCACCACTACTCATGAACAAAGGGGCGACTATTCGGTGGCCGCAGGTGAAGCCTGAATTCTTACACTTTTTACCTCGACGCGTTTCAGGGGCGCACTCATTTCGCCATTGGGTGCCGGGCCCACTGGGGTTTTGGCAATTTTTTCCAACGTCTCATCCCCGGAAACTAGTTTACCAAATGCAGTGTATTGGCCATCCAAACCAGGGTTGGCGGCCAGCATGATAAAAAACTGGCTGCCGGCAGAATTTGGATCTCGCGATCTAGCCATCGAAATGACACCGCGTTCATGCTTCATCTTATTAAATTCAGCTTTGATTTTGTAGCCGGGGTCGCCGGTTCCATAGCGGCTCTTGTTAGCGGGATCCTTGGTCAACGGGTCACCTCCCTGTACCATGAAGCCGTCAACGATCCGGTGGAATGCTGTGCCATCATAAAATTTCTCATTTGCCAGCTTCTTAAAATTGGCAACGGTGTCGGGCGCTACTTCATCCCAAAATTCGATGACCATTTTGCCTGCACTGGTTTCGATGACGGCCACCTCAGCACTTGGTTTTGCACTTCCATCAGTTGCTTCTGTTGTGGTTTGTTCTGCTTGAGCAAGTAGGGCAGAGGCTAAAGTCATCACGACAAGTAGAGGAATAATCGGTAATTTCATTGGCCGTAAATTGCCATTGAATACTGCTTGTGTCACGCCAGAGATAATTAAAAATTATGCCATGGACGGGAGGGTCGCCGTCCCTGGCGGCTTGAACTAGTGCGGACAGCGGGGACATTGTCCCTCCCGGGAATGGTCTTACTCCTTGCTGTAATCACGTTTGCCGAATATCGCAGTACCGATGCGTACCATGGTGGCCCCTTCTTCTATGGCCACCTGGTAGTCGCCAGTCATACCCATGGAGAGTTCTGGAAGACCGACGGCCATCTGCTCCTGGATCTGGTCACGCAGCTCACGCAAACCGGCAAAGTAGGGGCGCACGGCATCCTGCTCACTGGCCATTGGTGCGATGGTCATCAGGCCAATGATGTCAAGTCGTTCCAATGTCAGCAATTCTTCCATCGCTGCCGGCAGCTGGTCCGGCTGAAAGCCAAATTTGGAACCCTCACCGGACACGTTGACCTGAAGTAATACCCTCGGCAATAAGCCTTCTTCAGCAGCAATCCTGTCGATTGCACTAGCCAATTCCAGGCTGTCGACACCGTGGATCAGATCAAACAGTTTTAATGCCAGTCTCACCTTATTGCGCTGCAGGTGACCAATCAGGTGCCAGCTAAGATTCTCAGGCAGCAAAGGGTGCTTATCCCGGGCCTCCTGAACCCGGTTCTCACCGAACTGCATTAGCCCGGCTTCAACTGCTTGTAAAATCTGCTGTGGTGAATGGTTTTTAGAGACTGCAACAAGCCGCACTTCTGATTGATTGCGTCCGCTAGTTTTACAAGCTTCCGCAATATTTGCACTTACTTGTTGAATATTTGCTTCTATATTAGTGATATCTTCAAAATTAATCATTGACTTACCTTATTAGGGAGCCTTATCAATAGTGCTGCTATGCAAATCCAGACCTTCCAAATTTTCTGTGATGTCGCTGAAACATGCAGTTTTTCCAAGGCTGCTACGATGAATAATATCACCCAGAGTGCAGTCAGCCAACAGATTCGTTCGTTGGAGGAGAAGTATGATGTGTTGCTGATTGAACGCGGTAAAAAGAATTTTGCTCTCACTCCTGAAGGGCAAGTCTTTTTAGAATCAAGCAAGCGGATTCTGGATAATTATTCTTCTCTTGGTGACCGCATCCATGAACTCAAGAATGTGGTCGCCGGTGAGCTGAAGATCGCGACGGTATTTAGTATCGGATTGCATGAGCTCCCACCGTTTTTGAAGGAATTCAAGAAGACATATCCCGATGTCCATGTGAAGGTTGAATACCGGCGATCCACTCAGGTGTATACCGAGGTCCAGGAGGGTCAGGTCGACTTGGGACTGGTCGCCTTTCCGGTCAAGCGCAAAGGATTGAAGGTAGAAGCCTTCTGGAAGGACAAACTGGTCGTCATCTGTCCTCCCGACCATGAATTTTCGACACGTAACAAGGTCTCACTCAAGGACCTTGCCAGTGAGCGCTTCATCAGTTTTGAGCCTGATCTGCCGACCCGCAAGGCCATTGATCGTTTGATGAAGCGTGAACGCGTCGAAGTTCAGCAGGTAATGGAATTCGATAATATCGAGACTGTGAAGCGTGCAGTTGAAATTGAAAGCGGGATATCTATTGTCCCCGAGACAACGGTATTGGAAGAACGTGAAAGTGGTTCGCTGGCTGCCGTTGAAATTGATGCGACCGACATGTGGCGTCCACTGGGCCTGATCGTAAAGCGCAACCGTGGCTCATCGCCGGCGCAGAAGCAGTTTATCAAGCTGCTGCAATCAGGCTTGCAGGCGACCGAATCACCGACGCGGACCAAGGGGCCATTGCAACTTGTTGAAGCGCCAGACAGCCACGCTGCCTGAGCAGGCTCACCGCACCAAGCCACGCCCTGCAGTTAGCTCACACCAGTCACGGTACCTATGAGGTAGCAATGAGCGGTGCAGCTTAATATAAATATTCACTTCAGCCTGATGGTGTTCAGTTGCACTGAGGCAAAGTAGCTATATGATTTCTCATGGTTAAAATGAAGAAACGATTGAGAGTCATATTACTTGTGATTATGCCACTGCTATTGTGGCAGTCGCCGCAGGCATGCTTTGGGCAGCCTACGGCAGCCACTGATCGCGCGATGGCGGCAGACGCCCCCGGCGGCTCCATCCTTGAGAAATTAAACCGTGGATTTACTGAGGTATTCGAAAAAGTTGCCCCTTCTGTCGTCGTGATCCGCATCGCCAAAGACCGTAGCATGTCCAGTACCAGGGATATGTTGCGCCAGTTTGGATTTGATTATTTTTTACGTGGCCCGGACGAAGAAGATTCTGAGGAAGGATCCGAATCGCAGCGAGGGCGTCGCATGCCGCCGATGCCACAAAGCGAGGGCTCCGGCTTTGTCTTCACAAACGACGGTCACATCCTGACCAATTATCATGTAATCCAGGATGCCAGCAAGATCACCGTCTCACTGCAGGATGGCCGCAAATTTGAAGCAGAAGTTGTCGGTCAGGATGCCAAAACCGATTTAGCAGTAATCAAGATTGAAGCTGACAACCTGGTGCCTGCCAGACTGGGCAATAGTGATATGATCAAGGTCGGGCAGTTAGCATGTGTCATTGGCGCTCCGTATAACCTCGAGTATTCGTTCACCGTCGGTGTGGTGAGTGCGATCAAAAGGAGCAATCTCGACCAGGCCGTGTATGAAGAATATATCCAGACTGATGCATCGATCAACCCAGGCAACAGTGGTGGCCCGCTGGTAGATATCTATGGCAACGTCATTGGTATTAATACCCTGATTAATGGAATCAACCGGGGGTTGGGGTTTGCCATTCCGATCAACATGGCCAAGGAAGTAGCGCAGCAGCTCATTGCCCAGGGGCGCATGATCCGTCCGTGGCTTGGTATCCGAATCCAGTCCCTGTCAGAACAGGAAGGCTTGCAGGAGCATTTTAGCGGCATTGAGAATGGAGTGATCGTCGAGACCATTGAGCCCAATACACCGGCCTACCGCAGTGATTTACAGCCGGCTGATATTATAACAGAAGTTGATGGTGTCGCTGTTGAAACTGCCGGAGAACTGCAGAAGCAAGTGCTATCGAAAGAGGTTGGACAGCCGCTGAAGCTGACTGTTTGGCGTGCCGGAGAACTGCAGCAGATCGAAGTCACCACCGAAAGAATGCCGGATTCCGGCGAGCTTGCCAGAGCACCTCAACTACCGGAAGACGAAGAGGGGTCCCAAGCGACGATTGAGTCATATGGTATGCAATTGCAAAACCTAAGTGATGATCTCATCGAGAGCATGGAACTCAAGGTGAGCAAGGGAGTTCTGGTTACCGCAGTCGAAGCCGATAGTCCGGCCGATCTGGCGGGAATCATGCGCCGCGATGTGATTACCGAAGTCGACTCACAGGCGGTCACTACGATTGCCGATGTTCGTGAAATAATCAAAAAATCTGACTCCAGCAGGGGAATACTCTTCTTCATCGACCGCGATGGCGAAAAGACCTATGCTGTAGTAAAGGCGGAATAAGTCATCCCATTGTATTAAAGTGTAGGGAATCAGATTAGTGACGAACGTTAGTAACCTCGCGCGCCATTTTGGCAGTAAGCAAAGGATTCGTATTCTCGATCTGATTAAGCGCTTTGACTCGTGTTCTGTCAGGGAGCTTGCCGCAGAGTTGGAGCTTAGCTATATGGGCGCAAAGCAGCATTGCCAAGCGCTACAAAAAGAAGGCTACCTGGTGACGTGGCGGAGGCCGCGCGAGGGGGTTGTTGGTCGCCCTGAGGTAGCATACCGGCTGACCAGTAAGTCCGAAGCATTCTATCCTTCGGCAGCTAATTCGCTCACCACATCACTGCTCTCAGCTGCTGCTGAGCTTTATGGCCCGTTGGCTCCGGAGAAACTGCTCTTGCGTTATTATGAGCAATTGAAAGCAGATTATAGTTCGCGCATCCAGACTCGCGAATTGACTGAGCGTATCAGTGTGCTGGCAAAATTGCGCGATGCGGATGGGTATATGGCCCGGGTCGATAGTGATAACCCGTATATCGTCGTTGAAAAACATACACCGGTTGCCGATGTCCTTACCGAATACCCGTGCCTGGCGAGGTTCGAGCAGGAACTTTATAGTGATCTGACAGGGGTCGAGTGTCGCCGTATTCACGAGGATACCAAAACCGGGTATCATTGCGAATTTCATTGCAGCACAAGCAAAGATTGAAATGTCGATTTCCTGTGCGATGACTACCTAGTGATGGAAAAAACTAATTTGGATCAGGCTATTTTAGCCGGCGGCTGTTTCTGGTGTCTCGAGGCTATTTACCGTCGGCTGGAAGGAGTTTCCGGAGTGCAATCGGGCTACATCGGTGGTGAGACGCCCAATCCCGACTACGAGTCAGTATGCAGCGGGACCACGGGACACGCAGAAGCGGTGCGGGTCGATTATGATCCCGCTGTCATCAGCTATGAAAAGTTGCTCGAAATCTTCTGGCAGGCGCATGATCCGACGACGCTCAACCGTCAGGGTAACGATGTCGGGACCCAGTATCGCTCTGCGATCTTTACACTGGACGATCAGCAACAAAAGGCTGCCGAGCAATCGCAAGCAACTGCCCAGTCAAACTTCAACGAGCCGATCGTGACCGAAATTGTACCGGCGGCTGAGTTTTATCCAGCGGAGGATTACCACGCAGATTATTTCGAGCGCAACCGCAGTGCCGGTTACTGTCGATTTATCATCGAACCGAAGCTGCATAAACTAGGCTTTGAATCCTGAACCCAATGCCTGCCGAAACCGGACATAACCGTTTGCCGGATGCGTGTATGCGGGCGACGGAGAGCAATTTTTTTAATAAGAGCACTTCGCCTAAAGTCGATTCTCAAGTGCTAAGTTGACATTTTTCTGTATAATCGAAACATGAGATTATTTATACTGGCTCTAAGTTTAGTATTACTTGTCGGTGCAAATTTATTGGGTCAGGACACGGTGCCCGCAGGCTACCAGCTTGTTTTTGAAGAGGGTTTTGAGGATGGCATTGAACGCTGGAACGTCATCAATAAGGAAAGCTGGACCCATCGCCAGGTCGACGGCAATTGGGTCTTCGGTATCAATCGCAGGGAGAGCGAATATGAGCCTGAAGTCCGCAGTCCACGGCATATTGCCTTGATCAAGTCCCTGGAACTTTCGGATTTCATCATTACCTTTAAAGTTCGCAGCACAAAGGATACCGGGAACCATCGGGACTGCTGTGTCTTCTTCAACTATCAGGATCCCAAGCACTACTTCTATGTTCATCTCGGCGCCCGCCCAGACCAAGTGTCCGGGCAGATCATGGTTGTCGATGGTGCACCGCGAACAGCACTCACCGAAAATAAAAATCCCGTGCCTTGGACCGACCAGTGGCATCAAGTCAAAGTTGTTCGGGATTCGAAGTCCGGGCTCATCCAAGTCTACTTCGATGATATGAACAATCCTGTCATGCAGGCGACAGACACTCGCTTTGGGCCCGGCCAGATCGGATTAGGCTCATTCGATGATATGAACGACTTCGACGATATCGCGGTTTACGAGAAAATTGAGTAAGCTCTTACTCTAGAGCAAAAGCCCCTGAGTTTGCTCAAGGTACTGACAATGCGAGTTGTAATACTATTCAAACTATAATTATAAGAAAAGCGCGGCTAATTATTGACTGGCTATTATCTCAACCATCCTCTTGTTGCCTGTTAACTTGTGCATTGCTATTCCAGGTTGCGACGTGGGCCACGGCGTTGTTTGGGGCTAGGGCGTGCAGGTAGGCAGGCTTGCTTGAGCGCTCCGGGTAGACTGCGAAGGATTCGTGGTCAACGGCATCGCCGGCATCAAATGATTTCAGGCTGGTCCGCAGGCCGGTACCGATCAGTTTCAAGACGGCTTCCTTGGCGGACCAGATGCGTAGGAAATGCAGTCGCTGCTGTTCGGGGTTTGCTTCGCTAAGAATCAAATCGCATTCACGCGGGCAAAAAAAGCGCTCAGCCATGGCGACACAGTCGACCTTGCGTTGCAGCAGTTCGAGATCGATCCCTACCGCTTCGCCGGCGATGGCGATCACTGCCTGGTCTTCACTGTGGGCAAGATTAAAGTAAATAGATTGATGCGCGGCCAGTGATGGCTTGCCGTGCTGATCGATTTCCAGCAATACATCGGACGCAGCTTGTTGCGTGTACCGGGCTAGTATTTTTCTAAGCGAAGATCGCGCTGCCATGAAGCGCTCGGCATGTAATGGCAAGACAAAGCGCTCGGCCCGGGCAACCTCGTCGTCGCTTAAAGAATCACGATCAACCTGATCCGGTGATAAATTGACCTCCCAAACGTCGATCCCGTCGGGTGCAAGTCGCCTCATGTAAACAGATGAAAATCAAGTAAGCCTCGCTCACAACGTCACTAGTCTAGCGTCGCATGCGAGCCATCGCAGAACGGTGAGTTGTCGGTATGTTTACATTGGCACAGGAAGGCTAGTCCGGTTTTTTCGGACGTGAATTTTTGCGGGGTGAATTCGCTACCGGAGTGCGAGCCGTCACAAAATGGCTGCCCTGATGACTCGCCACAGGTGCAGAAGAAGTAATCCATACCTTCCTCCAGTTCAACTTTAACTGGCTGTTTGGCGGCTATTTTAGGTGTGCTCATGTACTGACGTTAGATTGTCACATTCGCATGGTCAAGCAGCACTGTAGCGTGCCGCTATGACTTTGGAGCATCAGTGATTACCTGGTCTTCCTCGCTTTGCGCGATACTGCCTTCAGGCTTGGTATTTGACTTGGCGATGATTGCTTTGGCGCGGCGTAGAGCATGTGCGGTCGAGAGGGTATGGTTACTGGCGATGTCAGGGAATACATTCTCACGTCCGACGACGTCGAGTAAGCCACTGCGCTTGAAGATGCGGATGACATTATGACGCGCTTCACTGACCAGCAGGTATCTGTCATTAGAGCGCATGAAGCGTACCAATTCTTCCAGTGCGAGCATACTGCTGGCGTCAAGCAGGTGGGCATTGCGCATTTTCAGGATCACGACTTTAAGTTGCGGATCCTCGAAGACTCGCCGGATCTGGTCACGAAACAGATCCGCAGCGCCGAAGAAGAGATTTCCCTCGACGTGGACGATCGAGATTTCCTCGCTGACCCTTACTCTGCGATTATCCAGCTCGATCAATTCGCCTGAATCAGTAAAGGTGTATTCAACCATTTCCGGCTCAGCAGCTTTGCGCAAAAACAAGACGATCGAGGTGCCCACGCCATAGTAGATCGCGGTGTCTAGCGGCAAGATCATGCCACCAAGAAAAGTCACTAAAAACACAATCCGGTCGGAGCGTGTGGCCTTGAGCACCACCCGGATCGCATGGCGGTTGATCAGGGAAATACCGATTGCAACCACGACTACCGCCAGCGAGGGCAGGGGGATGTAGCTGATTAATGGCCCTACCAGTAACACTCCCAGCCCGCACAAGGTACCATTGATGATGCTGGCCAGCGGCGATGTCGCCCCGCTGGTCCAGTTAAGTACAGAGCGTGTCAAAGAGCCGGAGGCCGGCATACCTGATAAAAAGCCGCAGCCGACATTGGCCATTCCAAGGCTGAACATTTCCTGGTTGGCGTCAAGCCGCTCACCGGCACGGGCAGCTAGCGACTTGCCGATCGACATCGTTTCAAGGACGCACAGCAGGGTAATGGCGAGTGCCGGACTGGCCAGTGCACTGATCGACTCGAAGCTGACAGCCGGTAAGCTCACTGACCAGTTTCCGGGGTTGACTGCATCAAGCGTTTCAAACTCGATCGGCAGAAATAGCTTCAACACATAGCCAAGCAATGACATCAGGATTAAGGTGCCCGCGACATTCGGCAGCCACTTAAGCCATCTGCCAGCAGCTAGAAAAACACCTGCGGTCAAACCGCCCATCAGTAATGCGCCCCACTGGGTTTCATCAATCTGTATAATGGTTTGCCTGACTACTTGAAATAATGTGGTCGCATGCTCGCTCAGGCCGTAACCAAGAATGTTATGAATCTGGTTGGAAATAATCAAAAATGCCGCCGCGGTAATGTATCCGGTGATTACCGTTCGCGAAATATACTGGATCAAGTTGGCGACACGCAGGAAGGCTCCGGCGATAAGCAAGAATCCAACCATTAATAGGAGCAATGGCAGCAAGCTTAATTTCTCCGCTTCACTCGCACCAAGCATCGCAAAGGTGCTCAGTAACATGACCGATGTGGCATTGGTCGGTCCCAGGGTCACAAAGTGCGAGCGGGCAAAGAGCGGACCGATAATCGCGGCAATTATTGAGCCATAGATGCCAAACTGGATTGGCAGCCCGGCAATGAAAGCGTAAGCCATCCCCTGAGGGAATGCCAGTAGCGCAACATTCACCCCGGCCTTGAGATCGCTACGCAGGCGCGTGCTGGAGTAATCACGCAGGGTAGTAGGAAGCGGGAAAAGCTTGATCTGGTTGGCCCGGAACAGTTGCCTGATACCCTGTTGTGCTTTGCTTAGCAGGCTCGCCATATTGACAAGCTAATAGATTACCGGCAGTTGAATCAAGCAATGAGCAATGGCTAAAACCCGCCGCCGGTACGGAAGCCGCCGCCACCGAATCCGCC
>CAYUDZ010000068.1:0-13530 GCA_964443575.1 uncultured Chthoniobacteraceae bacterium
GAACGAGGCGACTGAAACCGATTTATGATTCGGAGAATCCTGATGGGATGGATCGTGGGTATATTCACTGTATATCCAGGACAGTGAACCGTGAGTTTTTATTCGGGGAGCGCGAGAAGCAGAAGTTTGTGTCGTTGATGCGTTTGTATGAACGGGTGTGTTGTGTGCGGGTGGTGACCTATTGTGTGATGTCGAACCATTTTCATATCCTGCTGGAGGTACCGAAACGGCCCGAGCAACTACCTGATGAAGAGTGGTTAATGCGCCATGTACATAGTTGTTATGGGACTGAGCGCGGGTATGTATTGCGTACCGAGATTGCCCAATTGCGTGAGCTGGGAGGTGAGGCGATGATTCAGGGGATCTTGGATGGATATTTCAAGCGGATGTGGGATGTGAGCGAGTTCATGAAGACGCTCAAACAGCGCTTTACCCAATGGTTTAATAAGGTGCATAAGCGCTCTGGCACGATCTGGGAATCGCGATATCGCAGTGTACTGGTTGAAGGAAATAGCCCGGCGTTGCTGGCCACTGCAGCTTATATTGACCTGAATCCGATCCGGGCAGGATTAGTAGAAGATCCTGCCGACTATGCCTGGTGCGGGTATGCGGAAGCGGTGGCAGGTCGTCGTGCAGCCAAGGCCGGGCTACAAGTAGTCGGCGACATACTCAGTAACTATGTCTTACCAAAGAATGCCATCTCACTGCTTGACCAGTATCGTTGCGTTCTATTCGAACGCGGAGAAGCTCGCTTTGACGGTGTCGATGGTGCCCATAAGAAATCGAAAGGTTTTAGCTCTGAGCAGGTAAAAGAAGAGAGAAAAATGGGAGGCAAACTACCCAATATGGCCTTTCTGGTTAAACGTGTACGCTACTTTTCCCGTGGCGGGATCATCGGCAGTAAGGAATTTGTGAACCAGGTTTACGATGCGCGACGAGATGAGCAACACTGGCAGCGCAAAAACCAAGCAAACGTGGCCAGGAAATTGCAACTTGGCGATAATATTCATGGTCGTGAGATATTTGCTCTGCGCTATGTGCCGTGATTCTTATCAATCTCAAAGTTTGTCAAAATAATATAAAATAGCGCAGTTTGTTGAGCTAAGTGTTTTGTCTTACTGATTTGTAAGCATGGATAATACCCCCCTCCAACCCCGGCGCCGGCAGGATGGCGGCCCGGTAAACCAAAAAAAGCGATTTCCTAGAAGTCAAGGCATGCAGGCTTATGCTCGAAGTAGCAACACTCAACTACCTGTGAATTGACGGAGATTCAAGTTAGCAGTACTCTAGTAAGATGATCGTTGACGAATTTCCTGAACTGCAGCAACTCTCGCCTGAGAGAAAATTGGCACTAGCAGCTGAGTTATTTGAAGGTGCAACCGATGGCGCAGCCGAAAATCCTGACCCGGAAATTGTCAAGCTATTGGATGATCGACTCCAAGAGCATGAAAACAATCTCGATTCAGGCTCACCGTGGAGCGAAGTAAAAGAACGTATACTCGCGAGTCGTGAGGCGTGAAGCGACCTGAACTGCTCGAGCCGAAGCAGACTTGCTGCGTGAATTTACATGCAGCGAAGAAGCACCCGCTTTGACCACCTGCTATGTTATGTAGTAGATTAAGGATTAATGAACGAACCACTGAGAATGCTTGACGTAGTTGCACTACTTGAAACCCTGCCGGAACATGGCTTGGTGTCTGGACAGGTCGGAACTCATCGAGCCATTTCCTGCTCTTAACGCTCTAACAACAGGGCCACAGGGAACGATACTCCCCCCGGCACAAATTTTGCCCGGGTCATGCGCTGCTTCAGGTCAATTTTGCCCCGGTCGGCGCGTTCGACCCAGCGGGCCACCTCGCCGGCGACGGCCCGGTGATCCGAGTCAATGTGGGCGATGGGCGGGTGGTACCACTTGAAGGCGGGGTTGTAATTGGTGCAGAGGGGAGGGATCTGGCTATCTAAAGAATCAGGCGATCCCCGGGAGACAGCCGGTGCGGCCCTTCATGGGATGCCCATTTCTACAGCGGAAGAAAAAACTGGCCCATAATTTCCGAATAATCGTGAGCATACATAAAGTGTCTGTCCCTTTATTGAATTGTCCCTTTATTGAATTCCAAAACAGAAGTCCTTGCCCGAGTCCAATGTATCACTATAATAGCACTTAGTATGAAAACCGAGCTAGTTACATCGCTGAAGCGCAAGGCAACCGAGATCATAGGTGAACTGGCAGAAGACCAGGAACCTGTATTGATCACTCAGCATGGACGCCCTGCTGCTTACCTGCTTGATGTTGAAACCTACGAGGGCATGGCCAGGAGAATTGCCCTTCTTGAGGGCATTGCCCGAGGCGAGAGAGCAATTGAGGAAGGTAGATTCGTCTCACAGCGCGAGGCGAAGGCCAGAATGAGTCGATGGCTGAGCTGATTTGGACTGAGCCCGCACTTTCAGATCTCGATCAGGTTGCAGATTACATTGCGCTCGATGACCCAGTTGCGGCGAAACGACTTGTGGCGCGGGTATTCAATCACGTAGACCAACTCATAGACCAGCCGCAGAGTGGCTCAATTCCTTCAGAGTTGCGTCCAGACGGAACCTACCGTCAGATTGTTGAGCCGCCCTGCCGCATTTTCTCCCGACTTGCTCGAAAGCGAATCTACATCGTACACGTAATGCGCGGAGAGCAATTGCTGCGCAAAAAGGCACTGCGTCGAAGATGATTACATAAAGTGTCTGTTCCGCAGGGCACTAACTTTAGAACGTTTTGGGATGCTGCCCCTTCAGGGCATATGTCCTGTACTATTAAGCCCCAGGGCGATGCTGACGCTTGCCCTGGGCTATAGGATTTTGCCCCTTTGGGGCTTAAGTTATGGCCATTCGTATACTATAAATTGTCTGTCCCTTTATTGAATTAGTCCCTTTATTGAATTAACCAACTCACCAATTATTATGTCATTAGCTGCTGCCGCCCGAAAAGTAATTGATAATGCCTATGCCCCTTATTCGGGATTTAAGGTGGCAGCCGCAATCCGCACTGACCGGGGTGAAATTTTCTGCGGGGTGAATGTCGAGAATGTGGCTTACCCCGAAGGCACCTGCGCCGAAGCCGGCGCCATCGCCGCGATGGTGGCCGCCGGTCATACTAAAATTGCCGCGGCGTACGTGCTTGCGGACAGCGCAACTCCTGTGCCGCCGTGCGGGGGCTGCCGCCAAAAATTGGCAGAGTTTGCTGCTCCCGACATGGTGGTGACCATGGCCACGCTGACGGGGCATGAACAAAGCGCAACCATCGGTGAATTACTGCCCGCTGCGTTTGCCGCCACGCACCTGGACGAGCCTGAAAGCCGGTAAGTGTTCCAAGCGCGAAACCGGACTTTGCTTTTCCATTAGCCGTTGCGCTTCACAGCTGATCGAGAATGCGTCGGATCGCCGGTTCGCGGGCTTCAATGCTTTCACATAGACGCATCTGGACGCGTGCCCGGTTGAGGTTCTGCAAGTCGTCCTTAACCTTGAAATACACATTACCTGCCAGGTAATCGGTGTAAAAGCGCAACCCCAACTCAAAAGCAATCAGGCGAATTGCGGGATAGAGGTAGCGATGGTCTGCCGCGGTAAGAAACGGGTGGGTCTCGCGAAAATATCCTTTGGTAAAGGCACCCAGCAGGTCCAGGTCCAGAAATACATCGTCCAAGTCAATGGCTTCCTCACCGGCTCGATTGCAGGCACTGCGGATGGCATCGCCAAAGTCATAGTGGATCAGTCCCGGTTTCACTGTGTCGAGATCCACGATGGCAGTCCCCTTGCCGGAAAAATTGTCGATCATGACATTGGTGATTTTGGGATCACCATGAATCGGGCGCTGGTGCAGTTCTCCTGCCGCCAGTGCATCTTCCAGCACCGGGACCATTTCCCGCCGCTCGTCAATGAAGCGGGCGATACGGCGTGCTTCGGAAGATGATTCAAGCAGGCTTTGTGCTTTGGTCGACTGGACGACCTGATCGAACTTCGACAGGTACATTGGCGTGATGTGAAATCCTGGCAGGGTATCTTCCAACTGATCCACAGGATAGTCGGAAATGATACTCTGAAAATATCCTAATACTTGACCCGCCTCCTGCGCATCTTCCTCAGCCTCCAACCTCTCATGACTGCAAGCGGATGCAATCATGGTCAACGCACGCCAGTAATTGCCATCTGCGGTAACCAACAGATCGCCGCCATCGCGGGTTGGGATCACCCGAGGCAATTGCCAGATCCGGTCTGCGTGATCCGCCTGTTCCTGAATCTTACGGTGGGCGTGCTCGGTAACTGCTTTGATGTTAGCCATCACCTTATCGGGTGCCGGAAAGACGTTGGTATTGATCCGCTGCAGGACAAACTGCGTCTCATCGAAAGCAGTGCGGAAAACTGCCCGATAGGTATCGTTGACATTACCGGAACCGAGGGACTGCACGGTGACCAACCGCCCAGGTACATCAAATTGTTTGGCTATCTCAGCTATTGCCATGGAAACCACTCATTTCAGTGGCTGGCAATCGATTGATCAAGGTCTTTTGCCAGGGTATTCTCGGGCCAGTCCGCTGCGCTGGATGCCAAAATACGCAAGTGAAGAGTCTGGCTAGAATATATGAGTTGGCGGGAGTTTATCATGATGCTAATTTCTTCTTTGTTATCGCTAATTTATATAGTCAGAAAATAGGTACTTAATTATGAATACATCCCTCCTCCGTACGAGCCTTATGGGTTTGCTGCTAGCTGCCCTCAACATAACCTCAGTCGCCGTTGCTGAGGAGCAACCGGTCAAAGTTTACATACTTTCCGGCCAGTCCAACATGGTTGGAATTGGCCAGATCGACGGTGGCGGACAACGCTGGGGGGATGAAATGATCGACCCGGTGCTGTCGGTCTATCCCGGAACATACGATGCCTCAGTCGACTATGATAAGGCAGAGGCCAGCCAGACGCTGGCATTGGAAAAATTTGGTGGAGTTAAGCCGACGCCTTACCCCGGGGGTGGGGTTCAAATTGTGCGTGGTAAGGTAAAGATGCCGGAGACGGGAGTCTATGAATTTCGTCCGGGCTATGGGGCATCACAGGAAAATATCATGATAGTCGCCGGTGAGGAGGTGTACCGTAAGGAGCCGGGCAAAGAGAAAACTTTCAAGCCGATTAAACTGGAGGCTGGCCAGGCAGTCCCGTTTAAGATTACTTATTTAAATGATCGCGCCAATGGATTGGGCTGGGTCGCACGCTTGGATATTCCAGGCACTCTTAAAACACTAGTGCAGCATGAAGGGAAGTTCCAGTACCTGGTAGATGATAAGGGGGAATTTGTACCACGCGATGATGTCTGGTATAAGGGAGTCGTTACAGCGACAGCAAACATGTGGCTGACTATCGGCTGTGGTGCCGGAAACGCGATTGGCCCGGAACTCGGTTTCGGGCACATGGTCGGCAACTATCACGACGAGCCAGTACTGGTACTTAAAGCCAGTCAGGGCAATCGCTCATTAGGCTGGGATTTTCTGCCTCCAGGTTCGGAACGTTTTGAACATACCGACGCAGACGGTACCACTTGGATCTACGCCGGTTACAAGGATTCGCCGGCCCGTTGGGAAAAGGGCACCGAACCGGAGCCGATCAAGTGGTATGCCGGCAAGCAATATGACGACTGCTTCAACGCCGCCAAGGAAGTGCTGGCCAATTTCGATAAAGAATTCTCCCATTGGGCAGGACGCGGTTATGAGATTGCAGGTTTTGGCTGGTGGCAGGGGCATAAGGATGGAGGCGAGCGCGGTGATGATAGCGCCGGCGTCCATGCGCAACGCTACGAACAGAACCTGACCCAGTTGATCAAGACGCTACGCCAGGAGTTTAATGCTCCCGCAGCCCCATTCGTAGTTGCCACCTGTGGCTTCAACGGTGGCGAGGGCTGGCAACCCGGCAGCAGTGCCGACACAATTTTCAACGCACAGATGAACGTCAGTGATCCCGAGAAATATCCTGACTTAGCCGGTAATGTGGTGTCGGTGGACATACGCAGCTTTTATCGTCCGCCAGAGGTATCGCCACGCCACCAGAGCTTTCATTACCACGGCAATGCCGAAACCTACATGCTGGTCGGCGAGGCCATGGGCAAGGCTATGGTCGATCTGAAAAAGTCCAAGTAGCCCGGATTATTCATATCACAGTGTATAGCCAAATAATTCAAAATCTCTCGCGTAAGCAGATTTTAGAATGTCTTGGGATTGCGGGGAAATTTCAATCTGCTGTTTGTTGCTCTTATTGCGAACTGGCAGCGGGTGGTCGCCGATGTCCAGCAAGTTAACCAGCTTAGCATAATCCTGCTCGAGGCGCTCATAGCGACCTATGAAGTCAACACATACTTTTTGTTGCTCATCAACAATCCACTCAAACTGTGGCAGGAAATGAATCTGCTGTAATACATCTCCCCTGGTCACTTCCTGTTCAACGAATTTGTTGAAGTCACCTGCGTATGGTGTAACAAACTTTTCAGCATCATTCCGGTCGTCGGCATTGATGCCGCCCTGGCTAAGAAAGCTGAATGCAGAATAAGCCCTGTCAACCGGGTGCCTGACAAAGGCAAAGGAAAACAAATGATCCCGATCAGGAAAACTTCGAAACAGCCTGTATTCCGGACTCCTCAGGTCGTGCCCGATAACCACAATCGCCGCTTCCCGACAGAAGCGCCGAATACTACCCCCGGCTGTTTTAGGGATATGAACAAAATAGCCGCGTTGCCCCTCCTTTCTGAGTTTAAAGGAATTATCACTCATTTCCAAACTTGCTGAAAGTTACTAGTAGTGCCGGCACCATTGTTGGGTCGTATGCAAAAGGTGATCAGGTTAGTGGGTGACCGTGGTATCCTGGGTAGCTGGCGCGAAGCTCAGTTGCCCCAAGACCATAGCCGTCTGATAGCCAATCTTTCTGCCCAGCCAGAGATTCCATTGCGCCGATTGTTTTTCGGCCGGTTCCTCACCCACCGGGTTCTGGCCGGTCAGCAAAGTGACCAGAAAAGCACCCGAGGCTGCATCCAAAGCCTTATGCATGTGCCACTTGTCACGTAACGGCTGTAATTCAGGGTTGGCATCCTTGAGCTTGGCCCACAATAGCCTGATCGGAATCGTGCGCACATCTGCTTTTACTTCATCCTCGCGGATCATATCGTAGGCGATACCTAAATCGGTACCATCATCATACTGCGATCCATTGTAATAGCGCTTATCGATGCCGTAGAGCATTGATACAGCGGCACTTTGCTTCGCTTCCTGCATCGGGAATCCGTATGAACGTCCAAACTGTTCCGGGGCCACCTGGTAGCGTTTTTGGGGTTCGAAGTTGCTGTTGCCGCGGCCATAATTGAAATCCACTTTGGCAGTCGACTTTGCCAACTCCCTGTCTGGAATTTCTTTTGCCTGGATGCCACAGCGCTTCAGGGCATCGACCAGCGCATGCTTAATGCCCCGCTCGGAGCTGGTGCCGGTCTGGTGGAAAGTGATCTGCTGCTTGTCAACGTACTTCATGGCAAACGGATTCGGCACTGAAAATTTGGTGCTGAATGGCTGGCTGCCTTTATTCCTCTGCACCGCAGTGAGAATCTCCCGCGCCAGGCGTTCTTCCCTGAATGACGGGCTCCAGGCACGTTGGCCGCTCAGCGCACTGACCACGCCGGCCGCTGCCAGGTATCCCCCATTCAGCGAACGTCTGTTGCTAAGCTTCAGCCAGGCATCGGCAGCCGCTGCTACCGGAATCTCCAGCGCTTGCCCGACCCGGTGGACGACTTCGCTGATCAGTTTGGTTTTTTCTTCATCGGCTAGCCAGGGTGCTATTAGCACGATTTCCGCTTCGCCTTCACGAATTTTTTCAGCAAGCAAGCGAACCCCCTCTGCGTAAACACCCGGCATTTCACTGATAATGTAAGGGTCACCTACCAGGATGATGTGATCCCATTGGGTGGTGCCACGGTTGCACAGATTATCCAATCGTTGCTGACGCCCCTCCGGCCAGAAATAATACTGCACCAAGCTATGGCAGTGGAACTCGGCCTGAGTGATCCGCCCCCCAGAGCCGCCAGCCACATCAACCATTTTCGTCCGATAGACATCTTCAAAGCTGACCGTCGGGCCAGCACTGCGTTTGTGTCCGTAATTGATAATTTGCTCAAGGCTAGAAGCAATCTCGGTGACATCCAACTTACCTTTGGCACTATCCGCATCCTCCTGCCCGTTAAAGACTTTGCTGGAGCCAACTACCAGCACGTTGATTGCAGCAGACTCAGCCATCGTGGCTGCCGCAAACACCACCAGAAATACTCCAGTCAACGTAAGTTTTTGCATCTCACAATACTAGTTTAGCAGCTAAATCACAGACAACCTAGAAACTCCATAGATTATTGAAAAAGCTTGGCACCTTATATATGCTAGTACCATGAAATTATTATCTTACCTGGCTTTGCTGTTGCTAGTACCGCTAGCAGTATTTTCGCAAATTAAAACAAAAGAGGAAGTGGCAGCTGAGGCTAAAGCCCAAATCAAAGAAATTCAGATGGACACGCTGTCAGACTGGCTGACTGCCCAGGAAGACATTCTGCTGGTCGATGTGCGCACCAAAGCCGAGTATGACGCCGCCCACCTGCAGGGTGCGACTTGGGTGCCTCGCGGCCGCCTCGAGGTCGACATGCCCAAGGTCACCAGTGACCCCAACCAAAAGATCGTGGTCTATTGCCGCACCGGCGGCCGGGCCGCACTCGGCGCGATTGCTCTGGAAGACATTGGTTACCAGAATGTAGTAAGCCTTGATGGGGGATTTAAGTCGTGGGTGGAAGCCGGTCGACCGGTTTACAACATGCACGGCAAACTCAAGGTCATGGAGTATTTGGCACCGGAAACTACAGCAGACTAACGACACCGAAGACAGATTGCGTGAGCTGGCAGTCAGATTACTTGCTGCACACTGCTGAGTGTAGGTGTAAAAGCAATCTTGACAGCGATTAATAAAGCTGTTCATTTTAGCAGTTATGGTTACTGCCTCACACCCATCATTGCGCTCGTTACTTGAGTCACAATTTGGATATTCTGAGTTCCGGGATGGTCAGCAGCAGGTTATTGAGTCACTCTTGGCGGGACGGAGCGCGGCAGCCATATTTCCGACCGGTTCAGGCAAAAGCCTATGCTACCAGTTGCCAGCGCTGGTGCTCGATGGCATGACAGTGGTCGTCTCGCCGTTGCTGGCGCTGATGAAAGATCAGATCGACGGACTGCGACAGAAAGGGATCGAGGCTGAGCGGCTGGATTCGTCATTACCTGAAGAGGTTTACCGGGAGGTGACGGCGCGGATCAAAAACGGTGAGGTCAAGCTGTTGTTCGTGGCGCCCGAGCGGTTGTCGAATGAACGCTTCCTGGCCCTCATCGCTGGCCGCCAGATTAGCCTGTTGGCGGTAGACGAGGCCCACTGCATCTCGGCCTGGGGACACAACTTTCGTCCGGATTATCTCAAGTTGGCGCGGGCGGCAGAGGAATTACAGGTCGAGCGGGTACTGGCGCTCACCGCCACCGCGACCCCGCAAGTTGCCAAGGACATCGCACAAGGTTTCGGCATTTCGCCCGCAGATGTAGTCAATACCGGATTCTATCGTCCCAACCTGGAATTACGGGTGACCGGCTGCAAGGATACGGAGCGTCCACAGCTGCTGGTGCGACGGCTAGAGGAGCGCAACCCCGGTCCGACCATCGTATATGTCAGCCTGCAGAGGCATGCCGAGGAGGTGGCGAGCGCTTTGGAAAATGCCGGCTACCGGGCCGCCCCCTACCATGCCGGACTGGCAACCGAACAACGCGAAGCGACACAAGAAGCATTCATGCGCGGCGAAATTCCCATTATTTGCGCCACTATCGCCTTCGGTATGGGCGTCGACAAAGCGGACATCCGCTACATTTACCATTATCACCTGCCTAAGGGATACGAAAGCTACATGCAGGAAATCGGGCGTGCCGGACGCGATGGACAACCTGCCGTCTGCGAGCTGTTCGCCTGCGCTGACGACTGCACGATCCTGGAAAATTTTGTCTATGGCGACACTCCGGATGCTGAAAGCTTGCAGGGAATTGCAGCCGAACTGCTCACCGCCGGTGAGGAAATTGACATCTCGGTCGCCGACCTGTCAAAACGCCATGATATGCGCCAACTGGTGGTTGCTACCCTGCTGACCCGGCTCGAACTAATGGGAGTGCTGCGCTCGGAGGGGCATTACTATGGCAATATTCGCTTTGTCCCCAAAAATTCCAGCGAGGAGATCTTAGCAGCCTACGACGACCGCCAGGCATCCTTCCTGCGCCAGCTCTTCAGTTGCTGCACCAAGGCAAAAAAATGGGTCACGCTGGACATCGAGCAGGCCATGGCAACCACTGGTTGCAAACGTGCAGTGATCCTGCGCGCCCTGGAAAGCCTGCAAACCAAAGGCCTGATCCAGCTGCAGTTGGCCGGCTATCGGCAACGCTTCCGCCGGCTGGATAATAATCCAGGACGCGAAAAAATTCTCAAGCAGCTCAGCACGGCATTCACCGAACACGAAAAACACGAGCTTGCACGGATTAGCTCGATACTCACCTACGCCGAGCACAGCGGCTGCCTGACCGCCAAGTTGCTTGATTACTTTGGTGAAACAGTCGCGCAATGTGGCCACTGCGGCAATTGCCTTGGTGATCAGGCAAAGCCACTCGATGCACGCCGGCGACCCGGCATCGACGAGGCGCTACTCACCGGTTTCGATGGTTTGGTCGCCGACCATCCCAAGGCCCTCGGGCACCCGCGCCAACAGGCCCGCTTCCTGTGCGGGTTGAATTCGCCGGCGGTCTCTGCAGTGCGCTCCCTGCGCGGCAACCGGCAATTTGGGGTGCTCTCTGATGTCCCGTTTCCCAAGGTCCTGGCACACTGCCAGAAAGGTTAACTAACCTGAATTAGGTTGCACGCAACCTGTGAGTAGCAGAAAAAGTAATAGCGATGACATTACTCCAGCAACGGGACTTGAAAAAGGCACAAGCCCGGGAATCACTCCGGGCCAGTGTCAGGGCCGACTTGCATCGCCACCTGAAAGAAGTTGTCGGCGGTCACCGAGTCTGGGTCTTTGGGTCGCTGTGTCACAAAGGTCGCTTTAATCGAGCTTCCGACATCGATATCGCATTGGAATCACTGCCTGCCGAGTGGAGTATCGATACTCTCACCGGCGAGCTTATGGACAGGCTGCACAGACCGGTCGATATTATCGTCCTACCACAATCCAGACTTGCAAAAAAATTCGCGATGAGGGTGAAATATGGACGCTATAGGACTCAACACGCTGGAGTCTGAGCTGCGGGAGGATCTGCGAGTCATGACACAAAGCTCGTGGTGGAGACAATGCCCGCCTCACTGGATTCTTTTTTTGCCACAGTCCGGCAGCAAATCAACGATCGATGAGACACTCCTCATCATCTGCATACGCCAAAAAATTTCTTGGCAAGCAATAGTTTAAATATTTCTGCAACACGGGAACAGTTGCTTCAAGCCGGACACTCACTTTAATCACGATACTCTGCAAACAGCCTATGCGAAGCAAATCACATTGACAGTGTAGTAGCCTATTAACAGTCTAACCACGAATGCCAATTGATTACTCACCGTAACCCTTGAAAACCTGCCAACCCCATCTCAGCCTCTTGGTCGTAGCAGTTTGCCTATGCGGCTGTGCTACCAAACGCTGGCAACTGGACCTGCCTGAACAACAGCCGTCTGCTGGGACAAAGCAGTCAAATGCGGACGTCCGACAAGCCCGCGCCTTATTCGAGCAGGCCGACACCGAGGACAGGTTGCGTGAGTCGATCCTCGCTTACCAAACTCTAGTCGAGAGTGATCCTGGCAACTGTCAGGCCCTGAGCTTGCTCGGCAACCAATATATCCTGCTCGGCACCGCCTACACCAAGGGTAAGCGGGACAAGCAACAGTGTTTTGAAACCGCCCTGCGTTATTGCGAACAAGCCATGTGCACCAATGCAGGTTTTCGTGAGGCATTACTCAGCGGCAGCAAACCCTGGGAAGCAGCCGGCCTATTAACTACCGAAGAAGCCGATGCCATGCTTTTCTGGGCGACGGCTGTGCAGTACCAGATCAAGGAAGTCATGAGCCTGCCAGAAAAAATTCTCAACGAGCGCTGGCTGGTCCATAGCCTCACATTTCTTGACCGTGTCGAAGAGGTCGCACCACGCCATGGTGGTGGTGCGTGCGAGGTCGGCAAGATGATCTGTTATACGGTCCTACCGGAATTTCGCGGGGGTGATCCGGAGCTTGCCGCGGACTATATGCAACGGTCAGTCGACAACTATCCTGAATGGATATTAGGGCGCTGGGCACGGGGTAAGTTTTATCACGAAATCCATGGTAACCGGGAAGAGCAAATAGAGGATTTGCGCCTGGTCGCCAACGCATCTGCCGCCACCACGCGTGACTCCTACCCATGGCTACTCTATTTTCAACAGGACGCACGCAACGCACTGGCAAAATAATCAAGCCACCCATTCTATGAAGACAATCGCATCGTTCATTTTAGCAGGTCTCGTTTCGCTGCTGATCGCGGGATGTTTAACGGCACCGGTCCCGATGCGCACCGAGGCATTCCTGACATCCGGTCCTAAGCAGGAAAAAGATCTTTTCGTATTTTTCCCGGGCCGTCGCGGCACTGTTGATGACTTCGAACGCTACGGCTACGTCGAGGTACTGCACGAACAACTGCCAACAGCTGATAGCATCAGCGTCGATGCCCGTATGGGATACTACCGCAATCGCACGATCGTGGAGCGCGTGAAGACCGATGCTCTTGATGCGGTAGACTACAACAAGTATCGGCGCGTCTACCTGGTTGGGACCTCAATGGGTGGCATGGGTGCACTCCTCACTGCCAATGAGTACCCTGAACAAGTCAGCGGCATCCTCCTGATTGCTCCCTTCATCGGCTACGACGAAATACTCGATGAAATCACGGCGGCCGGTGGGCTCAACAAATGGGAACCCAGCACGATCGGCAAGCGCGATTGGCAGCGCGAAATCTGGGAGCTGATTAAACAAGGAGTTGAAGGGCGCAGCAAGCTGCCACCAATTACCCTGGCTTATGGCCGTGATGATTACCTCGGCCAAGCGCATCGCTTACTCGCCGAAGCGCTACCACCAGAACAAGTCATTGTCATGCCAGGTGAACACATCAACGCCGACTTTATCAAGCTCTGGTCGCGTTTACTGGCAACGGTCGAGGGGAATGAATAGGCGAGTCTTGGATACAAATTGACTACTTCTGGTCTTAGTCACAGGAGTAATAGCGCCAGCTTCAACTGTAATGCCATTACTTCGTGTGGTTTGCCCTCCTCGCCCGAAGTACACCCAGAGACTTTACAAATATATTAATTGAACGAGCTTCAGTGCATGAAAAATGATCTAGCCCGGATCAATCACAAACTTCGTAGCGAGACGCAGCGTGAGGTGCTTGGA
>CAYUDZ010000069.1:0-9095 GCA_964443575.1 uncultured Chthoniobacteraceae bacterium
TGACACTTTTCTTCGCCAGCATTTCGCTCAGTGCTCTCCGCACAGCTTCCGCCCTTGAAATGCGTTCGCTTTTACAGATCTCAGCAAGCATTTTTACCTGATCGTCAGGCAGGTCAATTATCGTTCTCATGATGAAGGCATCATATATCATTACGCGAGTGATCCAAAACCGAAACGAGGTGCTGTCAACAGGCACGCATTAAACCGTTGCTGCAGTTCATCGGATTGCTGCAGGAAATCCGTGGGTTTTCAGCGTTTGAGCTTTCGGAGGTTCTCAAATTGAAACTATTCCGGAAGTTTGCGAAACAATCTCGGGTAGAAGCGGTAGAGCGAACCTCCCGGTGAGCCGTAAAAAGTTCGTCCAATGCGGCGGCTCGACAGGAGCCTTGCCTCACCTTTGAACGGCACGGCGGTAGCCTTGCTCTACCTTCGAGGGGCAGGACGGTCGCCTAGTGCGGTAGTGCATTCTGACTCCTTAATAGTTACGTTTTTTTTGCGGACTGGTTAGCTCGTGATGAGGAGTTCCGCGATCCATGGCAACGGGGTGGTCACTGATGGGCAGGAACAAAAAACTTGCCGAATCTTCATTCTCTCGCATGTTTCTAGGTATGACATCTGTATATACTGCAATTACCAAAAAGAGTGGTGACTGGTGGGTAGGCTGGATCGAAGAAGTTCCCGGTGTAAACGCCCAGGAAAAATCGAAGGAAGAATTGCTGTCTTCGCTACGCGATATTCTGGTCGAAGCCTTGGAATTTAACCGATCTGACGCTCGCCTATTAGCCGAAGATAACTATACAGAGGAACTTGTGACTTTGTGAAGCGTAGGGCTTTTCTCAAGCATCTACAGCAAAACGGCTGTCATCTCATTCGTGAGGGAGGAAATCATTCTTGGTGGGGAAACCCAGTAAAAGGTAGGAGATCCTCTATTCCCCGTCACTCCGAAGTCGATGATCTTCTAGCCAAAAAGATCTGTAAAGATTTAGATATTCCCAAGCCAACGAAGACATAAGGCCCACATCGCGCCCGCTCATGATAAACCGCCCCGGCATACTCCATCCGCATCTGCCCCAGCATCGCTCACCAGCAACACAAAACCCCAAAAATGGGTAAAAATAGTTTGACCCCTTCTCCAGACACGGAAGCCGACATCGCGCAGACGGCGGAAGTCGTCGCAGATTGCATGGGCAAGATTTTTCCCTGAGGCGCTGTCGAAAGCAGAAGCCGTTCTACGGGTACGAGGATCGCTTCTACCTTCTACCAAGATGCGTGAATGCGAGGACTGACCCCTTCTCCCCTTCTCCTGATCTTACACTCAATACTCGACCAGCTCGGTACGGCGGTTCAGGGCGCGGCCTTTTTCGGTGCGGTTGGTAGCGCGTGGTGCAGCGTACGAGACTCCGAATTACTTTACTTTGGCAGTTTTTCCTTTTATAGGTGCGAGGCAGCAGTATGGAAGAGGTCTCACCACTTATCTATATTTACTATGGGGGAACCATCAACACGCTGGTGCCCGGGGGAGTGGATTCACGATGTTATTTTGGCGGGCCAATTGTTTGCCATGTGGAAAGCGGCCACCCGCTGGATGAAGCAAGGCTGCATCATTTAGGCACATTGAACCTCTCGCCGATATTGAAGGGTAGTGCGCTGAAAGGAGTTTCGATCCCTTTAGTATTCGGTATTTGCCATGAAAATTGCATGATGGAGTATTCAAAGACAGCCACCAACGCGATCTTCATTGAAGGTCTGGAACCGGCGGCTCTCAAGGAGGGGTATCCGTACGAAGGTTATCCGGATCTGCTGCCCTATTACCGCCTGGGCTTCGGCGAAACCAGCTATTACCTGCCGGGCGAACTGCAAAGCCGGTTGAAAGGAACCGGCTGGTCGTCCGATCCGGGTAAACTGTATATTTTTGTCGTCCAGCACCCGACGATTGGCCATTGCCTGCTGGACGCGGCGGACGATGCGGAAATCGTCTTCGAATATAATCCTGAAAATGGGAAAATCCGTGCCACCAGCCGGTTTTTCTGAGTTTTTGAAGCAGTAGTTGACACACTGGCCCAGTTTGGCGCAGTATTGCCAGCTTTTCGGTAATGGCTGTAGACAATACACAAGATCATATTTATCGCGATGGCAGGTTCCAGGAGCGGGCGGCCAAGGAGCGGCGCCTGGGTCAATCGGGCGCAGTCTTTTGGCTTTACGGGTTGTCCGGCTCGGGAAAGTCGACCATTGCGGTGGCGGCCGAGCGCCTGCTGGATGATGACTGCTTGTATGTGATCACATTAGATGGCGATAATATGCGTCAGGGGTTGAATGCCGGGCTGGGTTTTACGGATGACGATCGCCGTGAGAATATTCGTCGCTTGGCGGAGGTGGCAAAGCTTCTGGCCGGCAATGGGGTCATCGTGTTGGTTTCCGCCATTACCCCAAAGCGGGAATTGCGGGCACAGGCGCGGGAGATTGTAGGCGCTGATTTTCATGAGGTCTTTGTCGCAGCGTCTTTTGAAACCTGCAGTGCCCGTGATCCGAAAGGGCTGTACAAGAAGGTGAATACAGGAGAAGTAAAGCAGTTCACCGGCAAAGATAGCAGCTTTGAAGAGCCGGAAGGTACGGTGGAAGTTGTGCTCGACACCGAGATCCACTCTGCAGAGGATTGCGCGCTTGAGTTGGCTACTGCCATAAAAGCTGCAGCCAGCCTGAAGAAATAAGATTATGTCTGATTACCATCTTGATCACCTGGAATTGCTGAAGTCTGAGTCGATTTTCGTCTTGCGCGAGACTGCGGCTCAATTTGAGCATCCGGCGTTGCTGTTTTCCGGCGGTAAGGACTCGATCGTCATGGCGTGGCTGGCTGCCAAGGCATTTGCCCCGGCGAGCTTGCCATTTCCTTTAGTCCACATTGATACCGGACACAATTTCCCCGAGACAATCGCTTACCGTGATGCATTCGTTGAAAAAATAGGTGCCCGCCTGGTGGTTGGTTCGGTACAGGCCAGTATCGATGCCGGCCGCGCAACCGAGGAAAAAGGCCCGAATGCGTCACGCAATAAAATCCAAACAGTGACGCTGTTGGACACCATCGAAGAGCATCGCTTTGACGCGGCCCTCGGCGGCGGCCGCCGCGACGAAGAAAAGGCGCGGGCCAAAGAGCGTTTTTTTTCGCATCGTGACGAATTTGGCCAGTGGGACCCGAAGAACCAGCGCCCCGAGTTATGGAACCTGTTCAACGGTCGCAAGCACCACGGCGAGCATTTCAGGGTTTTTCCGCTATCCAACTGGACCGAGATGGATATCTGGCAGTACATCAAACGCGAAAAAATAGAACTGCCAAGCCTGTACTTTGCCCACGAGCGGGAGGTCTTCGAACGCGGCGGCTCGCTGCTGGCTGTCACTGATTTTGTAAATGTTTCGCCCGATGAAGCGGTGAGCAAAAAGACGGTGCGCTTTCGTACCATCGGTGATGCGACATGCACCGGGGCGGTCGAGAGTTCCTGTGCCACGATCGATGATGTGATTGCCGAGGTGGCTGCCGCGCGCCAGACCGAGCGCGGTACCCGGGCCGATGACAAGCGCTCGGAGACGGCTATGGAAGACCGCAAAAAAGAAGGTTATTTCTAGGCCTTGTATCTGAGGAGAAGTTGCTATGGATTTATTACGCTTTACTACTGCAGGATCGGTCGATGACGGCAAGTCGACGCTGATCGGACGGTTGCTATTTGACTCCAAGTCGATCTTTGAAGACCAGCTCGAGGCGGTTGAAATTTCATCGCGCAAGCGCGGTGATGATTATGTGAATTTGGCGCTATTGACTGACGGCCTGCGGGCCGAGCGCGAGCAGGGCATCACCATCGATGTGGCTTACCGCTACTTCGCGACGCCGCGGCGCAAGTTTATTATCGCCGATACGCCGGGCCACATCCAATACACCCGGAACATGGTGACCGGTGCATCGACCGCCGACCTGGCTGTCATCCTGATCGATGCCCGTAAAGGGGTGATCGAACAAACTTGCAGGCATAGCTTTATCGCCGACTTATTACGCATCCAGCATGTCGTGGTTGCGGTCAATAAAATGGATCTGGTCGACTGGTCCGAGGAAACTTTCCTGAAAATCAAAACTGACTTCGAGCGCTTTGCCTCGCGTCTGGGTAACCTGGTTGATGTGAGCTTCATCCCGATCTCGGCGCTCAAGGGCGACAACGTAGTCGAGCCTAGCAGCAACATGCCCTGGTACCAGGGGCCATCGATGCTCTATCACTTGGAAACAGTCTACGCCGGAACCCACGAGAACCATGTGGACTCGCGGTTTCCGGTCCAATGGGTGACAAGGCCGATGAGCGAGCAATGGCATGATTTCCGCGGATATGCGGGACGGGTAGCCGGTGGCGTCTTTAAACCGGGAGATGATATCGTCGTGTTACCCAGCGGCTTTACTTCAAAGATCCGTGAGATCCACGGGCCCGATGGCACGCTGCAGGAAGCATTTGCCCCGCAGTCGGTGACTTTGACGCTGGAGGATGAAATCGATATTTCCCGCGGTGACACCATCGCTAAGCCGAATAATCAGCCCAAGGTCGACCAGAACATCGAGGCAATGTTATGCTGGTTCTCCGAAACGAAAAAACTGACCCCAAGATCGAAGTACATAATCAGGCACTCGACCCGCGAGGCTAAGGCAATCGTCAGCGAGTTGCGCTACCAGGTCGATGTCAACACCCTGCATAAGATGGAGGGTATTGATTCATTGATCCTTAACCAAATCGGGCGCGTGGCGCTGCGGGTCTCAAGCCCGCTACTGCACGACTCCTACTCCCGCAATCGCTCGACCGGCTCATTTATCCTGATCGATGAAGGCACCAATGAGACCGTAGCCGCCGGGATGATTCTTTAGCCAACGTGCAACAAGAACGTTCAACAGCCAACTTTGAACGTTCAACATTCAGATTAGGCCCGTGAATTACACGAATAGGAATTGGAAGTAATCAACGTCCGCCAACGTTCCCTAACCGCGAGTAAGCTACCGGGGACAGGGGTTGGATTTTCCTTACACGGCTGAGACAGCCGTGGCTACAACTGCCAACGTTCCCCTTCTACGCTCTAAGCTACACAGGACAGGCGTTGGATCTGCTTACTACACCGTTGAGGCGGCCATGACTACAGCTGCTGCTGCGGACTCCTGCATTGAAAGTCGAATGTTGAATGTTCGCTGTTGAATGTTCATATTATTCCTATGGCACAAGGATCTGCAGGTAATGTAATTGCGGCGCTGGCGAGCTTCTTTATTCCGGGGCTTGGCCAGTTGGTGCAGGGTAGAATGATCAAGGCGATAATCATGTTTTTGCTGGCCGCAGCGCTGTGGCTCATTTGGCTGGGCTGGATTGTCCATCTGTGGTCGATCCTGGACGCGGCGTTATGGAAGCCGAAAGGATGACGGCATCCGGTCTGGCCTGGGTGCTGCAAAGCCTGGCTGTAGACGAGTATCTCGACCACAAGGTCCTTGTTGGGTTGTCCGGTGGTGTTGACAGCAGCCTGGCGGCAGTCCTGTGCCGGGAGGCCGGGGCCCAGGTCGAGTGTGCCTACATGAAGAACTGGATCAACGAGGAGCAGGTCATCGGCGACTGTCCGTGGCAGGAGGATGTGGTCTACGCCAGAGAGGTGGCAGAACAATTGGATTTGCCATTCCATATTGTCAACATGACGCGTGAGTACCGTGAGCGCATCGTCGAGTATTTGCTGGATGGATACCGGTCGGGGTTGACTCCCAATCCTGACGTCTTTTGTAACCGGGAAATGAAGTTCGGGGTCTTCCTGGATTGGGCACGGCAGCGGGGGACTACTGCGGTTGCGACCGGGCATTATGCGCGGCGGCAGCAGCGAGCGGACGGCAGCTGGGAGCTGCATGAGGGCGTCGATGGTAATAAAGACCAAAGCTACTTTCTGGCGATGTTGCGGCAGGAGCAAGTGGCCGCAGCACGTTTTCCGCTTGGTGATCTGAAAAAGCCTGACGTGCGACGGCTGGCTGCGGAGTTGGACTTGCCAACAGCCAAACGCGAGGACAGCCAGGGCATCTGTTTCATCGGCAACGTCAAGATGTCGGATTTCCTGAATACATTTATCCCGCCGAATCCCGGGCTGATCGTGGATACCAGCGGGCATCAGCTCGGTGAGCACCAGGGCCTGCACTTGTTTACCCTTGGTCAGCGACGCGGATTGGGTGTGGCTTCCCCGGTCGCAAACAAGGCATATGTGGTTGTAGCCAAAAAAGCAGCCGACAACCAACTGGTTGTCGCCTTGGAGGATGACAATGCCCCCGGGCTTTATGCGACACGCTGTGTTGTCGGCAGCTTATCGTATATCAACGAAACGATTACCGACAGGATATGCATTGACGCCCGCCCGCGCTACCGAGCGCCGCGGTCAGCGGCGCGTGTGGAGCCACAACCATCGGATAAGTTACTAATCGAGTTCGAGCATCCGCAGCGGGCACTGGCACCGGGGCAAATTTGCGCTTTGCATGATGGTAGCCGGGTGATCGGTGGTGCTGTCTTTGAAGAGATCTTATATTAGTGCGAAGCAATGTGCCATTGCAGGCGTAATGAAAGAGGTGATGACAATTAAAAATCACAGCCGCAAGCTTGATGGCCCGGTTGCTATGTACCAGCGCTGGCGGGATCTTGGCTTCCTGCACTGGCAGTGGGACAAGACAGATATAGCCAAGCGGCTGCCACCGGGACTCGAATTAGATCTATTCGATGGCCAGGCGTATCTAGGGGTGGTGCCATTTCGAATGGAGGGGGTGCGCCCGGCCGGCTTACCTCCTGTGCCGGGGATTTCAGATTTTCCTGAGCTGAACCTGCGGACCTATGTGCGCGATCGTCATGGTCGTCCAGGGGTTTGGTTTTTCTCGTTGGATGCCGGCCATTGGCTGGCGGTGGTTATTGCGCGGAAATTTTTCTATTTACCGTACTTCACTGCCCGCATGCAGTGCCGCGAGGAGCAGGAAATTATCCGCTACCGATCGCAACGGCAAGGTTCTGCTGCACAGGATCGCATCGATTATCATCCGCTGCAGGTACCGGCTGCTGCCGATAAGGGATCACTCGATGAATTCCTGGTGGAGCGCTACCGGTTTTTTTCCTGGCACAAAAAGCAGCAACGCTTACTGACAGGCCAAGTCGCCCATGAGCCGTATTTGATAAGTCCAGCTGCCGCGCCACTGGTTGATTTGGTCCTGTGGGAAAATGATGGCTTTGTTGCTCCGGGATGCCATCCCGAGCTAATCCACTACTCGCCAGGTGTTGATGTGCTAGCCAGCCGTATTCGTCCGGTTGTGTAGGCAGCACGTATTGTTGATATGATACTTGACATTCAAGATATGCCGGAGAGCGTTCCTTTTATGCTGCTCCCTGAGGCAGTGCTATTGCCTAATAGCATTCTGCCATTGCATATTTTCGAGCCAAAATACAGGCAAATGCTTGCCGATTGCCTCAAGTCACACCGCATGTTTGGAGTAGCCATGGTCAAGCCGACCGTGAATGAAATTGTCTGTGAGGATGACGTGCATAACGTGGCTGGCGTCGGCTTGATCCGCGCCTGCGTCGGCAATTCCGACGGCACTTCCAATTTGATTTTGCACGGCCTAGGGCGTTTTGAAGTGACCAGTTGGGATCACTCGAAGCCATACTGGATTGGCAACATCAAGCAATTGGAATCTGAGGCGGATGGCGTAACCCAAGAGCTTGAAAACGAGCTGCTCGAAAAGTGTAATCAACTCGGCCAGGTGGGTGTTGAAATCTTTCCGCCGTTAAAAGGCTATCAGCCCGGAGAGTCCGACCCGGCATTGCTGGTCGATGTGCTCGGCGCGGCATTGCTTCAGAGCAGCTCGCAGCGACAGTCATTACTCGAAGAGCTGAGCGTCAAGCAGCGGCTTAAGATGTTGCTCGACTTGATCTGAATTTACATTCTACCCGGTAGATCGATCCGGAAAACTACATCCGGTTCGTCAGCATGGCGGGCCCGCCGAGCGCTTAGCCTTAGAGATTGATAGGCTTTCTCCAATGCGACCGGATCACCCTGTAACTCGGGGAAAACTTTAGCCAGGCGCTTTTTCACCCACTCTTTGGACAGCCGCCGGTCCACCGGGTGCAATGGTGGTTCACTGTCGGTCAGGCGCTGAAAAAGTTTAGTTAGCAGATTTGCCATGGTACTCAATACTACGCCGGAAATAACCAACGCACCAGGTGGACTAGTAAAAACAGTGCATTCATGAGCAGCAGTAACAACGCAGGACGAAGCGGAAAAGTCACGGGTTTGTTTTTGCTGCGTACCAGAGCGAGAGATAGCAGAAAAGCTACGCTGAACCAGCTGATGAAATTTTGCAGCGGTGGCCAGCCTGGCAGATCAGCCATATCCTGTGCACTCTCAGGGTACCAGATCCAGTACTCACGAACTTTCCAAGCAATGATTTCCAAATTGATATCAGTGGCGGTGGCGACCACGCCGACGAAGCTCGCCTTCTGGATCCGGTTCCAATCGGGTCGTAGAAAATCAATTACTGCCTGTGCCGTCGCAATAATAACGAACCACGCCAGCGGGATGGTGAATGGCAATACCCCAAACAGGCGGATTCCCATGTTGTCGGTGTAGTGGTACGGACCGAACGGCCAGCCGGTCATGGCGCCCACAGCTTCTATAACACCGGAGCCGATTAAGATCACTGCCCCCCACAGCCGAGCGGTGAGCAGTCCATAAACCTGCGAAATGTGCAGGTAGACGACAGCGAATGCCAGAATCATCCAGATGGCATCAGCCGGTTGCAGTACCGCATTGGCCCACGTTGCCAGTTGCTCACTGCCGGTCAACTCCGCTACCTTTTGCGCGTCGATGCCGAAAGGCATGACGAAAGCGCCGATTAGCGTCCATATCAGGAATAGGTACCAACACAAGTTGGCGACTCCAATGGTCGAGTTGCTTTGTTTTGGCTCAGGACTTTCCATGATTTTTGGCAATTCGGTCAATTGAAGCTCTGGAGTACTTTGCGGGCAGTAATCTTACCGCTGAGCAGCACCAGCGGAACGCCACCGCCGGGATGCGTG
>CAYUDZ010000069.1:9105-13502 GCA_964443575.1 uncultured Chthoniobacteraceae bacterium
CATTGGCGGGCGGGTGAACGAGCTGGTCAGCCCGTGTGAGGCGTAACCGTAAAGCGTACCGCGCCAGGCATTGTCACGCCTGGCAAAGTCCTCCGGAGTGAACTGTTGCCGGGTCTCGATGGCGGCACGTGCATCAATGCCAAATGACTCGATGCGGTCGAGGACTTTCTCGGCGTATTCGGTACCGCCTTTATGCCAGTCAAAAGCACCAGTCGCCGGTGCATTGACCAACACAAACCAGCTTTCCTTACCCGCTGGTGCCATGGACGGGTCGCTACGCGCACCAATTGCAATATAGATAGTCGGTTGCGTGGCGGGCACACCATTTGCCATCTGTTGAAACTCCAACGGATAATCATCAGAAAATAGAATATTGTGGTGATCCAACTCCGGAAACTGCCGGGACATCCCCAGGAACAATATAAATCCTGAGGTCGAGGGATCCGGCGACTTCGTTTTATGCGCACGCCGTGCAATCGACTTGCCAAACAGCCTGCGCGCAGCGGCAATCGCATCCATATTACAAACTACCTTGCGCGCTACGACTGATTTGTTGTCTGCAGACTTAACTTCCAGACCGCCGTCAGTCTGCCCGACACTGCTAACCTCGGTATTGCACTCAATGGTCACGCCAAGATCTGTGGCCAGCTCGGTCATTGCCCGAGCCAGCGAGTGCATTCCGCCTTTCAGGTAATGTCCGCGGAATTTGGCTTGGACATAGGGGATGATCGAAAATACGGCGGGAGTTTTGTAGGGTGACGAACCATTATAAGTAGCAAAGCGATCGAACAGTTGCAGCAAATGCGGGTCTGAAAAATAGCTGCGGTTCAGGGCATGTAACGAGCGCGGGTCCATTACTTTGGGTAGATGCTTGAGTTTGGACAACTGGCGTGGTTTCAGCTGACCGAGAATTTCGTCCGGGGCATGATAAAGAAAGGCATCCGCCGATAATTCGTAAATTCCCCGGGCATGTTCGAGGTAGGCGGCCACTTCAGGCTGTGACCAGAAATTCTTGTCTTCATCAATTACCGTACCATCGGACCAGCGGTAACGGCAGGTACTGTCTAGCTCAATGAATTCGAGTGCAGCTGCAGCATCCCGGCCCACATCCTGCCACAAGTCCCTGATGACATCCGGCATGGTCAGCAACGATGGACCCATGTCCCAACGGAAGCCGTCGACTTCGAGGCGGGACATCTTTCCGCCTGGTATTTCATTCTTTTCCAGCAAGTGCACGTCAAGTCCGGCATGTGCTAGCCGGATGGCACATGCCAGTCCGCCTAAACCCCCACCAATTATTGCGACGTCGACCATTGACTAACTTTCCCTACGCTGCCGCCCGGTTGAGCGGTTGCCAGACCCAGGTTTGTGAGTCTTCAAGCTGAGTGCCAGCGAGCGCATGTCGATTGCCATGTCATCCCGCTCATAGATTTCCAGGCCGATAATGTGTTCGATGATGTCTTCAATTGTGACCACGCCGGCAAACCCGCCAAACTCATCGACCACCACCCCGAGTTGCTGGTGCGCTTGAATCAGCTGCGAAAGTGCTTTGTCGAGCGTGCCAAGCTCAGGAATGAATACAGCCTCCTGCTGAAAGTCGAGAATCCTGCCAGTGCCTTCACCGCGGGCGATGGCATGCAAAATATCACGCCGCCTGACCACCCCGGTGATATCATCGATGTCTGATTCAAACACGGGCATTCTTCCGAAACGGATGGTGCGTTGCTCGCGCAGTAGTTCCAGTGCTGTCTTGCGCCCGTCTACAGCCAATACAACGCTACGTGGTGTCATGATCTCTTTGACCCGACAATCTTCCAGGGTAAGGGCATTTTGGATCACCCTCAGTTCCGCTTTGGTTAGCTCGCCCTCGCGTGCCCCGCGTTCGGCGATCAATGTAATTTCCTCTTCCGTGTCCGTTTCCTCAACTCGCCCGCCAAGCAGCAGGCGCACCATGCCGCGGAAAGTATAGGTTAGTGGCGTGAGCACGAAGCGAATCCCATAAAGGAAGTTGGTTAATACCTTCTGCAGTGGGCGACGGTAAACCACGCCAACATTCTTCGGCAGGATTTCCGAGAAAATCAGGATCAGCAAAGTCATGACACCGGAAACAACGCCCAGCCACACTTCCCCGAATACTTTAGTTGCCAGTCCGCCAACGATGACTGCACCCAGTGTATTGGCTACCGTGTTGAGCGTGAGTATAGCCGCACTGGTGTCATCAAGCTGCGTCCGTAACGACTCCAGGCGTTCGCCCAAACTGTGGTTTTTGCTTTTTAAGCTTTCGATATCCGATGGCGAGGTGCTCAGGATCATGGCCTCCATTACCGAGCAAAGTGCAGAGACAACCACGGTGACAACAACCGCTATTATTAACCAGGTCATATGGGTAGGATGATCAAACTAAAGGCAGAAATTACAAATTTCACTCGCAAACGATGGCAACGACTAGCATTTAATCAAATATTCAGGAAACTGCCGGCAGAATCAATAGTATCCGGAATTAATGGCAGCAGGATGCCGCAGAGGCAGCAGGATCGGTCGCGTGGAATTCGGCCCCGCCTACCATCCGCCATAGAATGAGAGCGGCACAGGCAAAGGCTATGCCGCGCTGCAACCCGCGTAACATGCCAAGTGACATCCAGCCACCGGCAAAAAATACCGATGACTGCATGAGGAAAATCAATGGAATGGTACCCAGTGCGAATGCACCCATGAATTCTGCGCCAGCCAGCGAAGAACCGGAGACGACTGCCACGGCTAGAACCATATAGAGTGGGCCGCATGGCAGCAGGACAGTGGCCAAGCCGAGGGTCAGTGCGGGCCACGGTTTGCCCTTGGCATCAGCTGCTGAGCTGGCAGTCTGGCCCGGGAAGAGGCGGCTGATCCAGCGCGGTGGGTGGAGTTTGCGTTCCAGCCCAAGTCCCAGCGCAAGAAACATCAGGATCATAGCCCATGGCAGAAGTTGACCTACGGCACCGGTGAAGATCCAGGAAATCGATGCCCCTAGTGCACCGGCTAAAAGTCCCGCCAGAGTGTAGCTCACAACACGACCGCCATGGTAGGCCCCTATGGACAAAAATCGTGATGATTTTGAAATAGCATCATCCTGACGCATACAAAACGAGCAAGCCAGCGGACCACACATGCCAAGGCAATGCACACTGGTTATCAGTCCGGCGACCAGCGCCGCAAGGGGTGTACTTATTTCTGGAACTGTCATGGTTGCTTCTGTTTATTAATCAACTCCTGAACCTGCTCAGGTTGCAAGCGCTTAGTTTCTATTTCGCTGCCCAGCTTAAAAAAGATTCCCCAGGCGGTGAGCGACAGCAGAAAAATGATCAACATAATCGTCAGCAACGGATGCCAGTTTGAGCCACGTTCTGCTGGTGCCGCAGTATTCCCGTTACTGTCCTGAGCAGCCTTTATCATGGCCCGAGAAATTCAACTTGTTGGGTGATCTGCATATCCCTTCCAGTCTCGTCGAGCGTGATAGCCACCGGAAATGCGCTGTCGTACTGGTCATCAGTGATAACGACGACGACGGTGCGCCGCGTGTCTTTATTGCCATCAAGCGCGACCACTTCATCAGTGCCGGTCACGGTAGCCGGGACATCGCCGGTATCTACCGACAGGGTGTAGGAAGTTGGTTCATTGCGTTTGTTAACTACTGTCACCATGTATGCGTTGCGGATATTGTTGTCCGCCAGGTAATACGGGGCACCGGGCATCCGCGCCACCGAAAGTGTCGCAGGCTTCAAGCGGGTAGCAACAGCAGTAGTAAATACGCCAGCGCCTAGCACTACCAGAATCATGTAAACGATAATGCGCGGGCGCAGGATCCGTCGTGCCTTGTGGGCCAGGCCATTCATCGAATCATAGCGGACCAGGCCGCGCGGGCGATCCAGCTTATCCATGATTTCATCGCACGCGTCGACACAGTTGCTACAGGCGATGCACTCCATTTGCAGTCCCTGTCTGATATCGATACCGGTCGGGCAAACCTGGACGCAACGGCGGCAGTCGATGCAATCGCCATTGGTAGGGTCGCTGGCCTTACCGCGAGGTTCACCGCGTTTTTCATCGTAGCCGATGACTACAGAGTCATCATCAATCAGTGCTGACTGAAAGCGACCGTAGGGGCAGAGGATGATGCAAAATTGTTCACGGAACCAGGCAAAGTTGCCATAAAGGATCAGGCCGAGCACGGTGACGAACCCGAACGCCCCGACGTTCTCGAACGGCGACTGCCTGATCATTTGGTACAGCCCGGGGATCGAAACAAAATAAGCCAGCAGCACATGCGCGATCAACAGGCAGAGCGCAATATAAATACCGTGCTTTAGGATCCTGCGAAAACTCTTCCCGGAATTCCAAATTTCTTCATCCAGGCGGCGACG
>CAYUDZ010000070.1:0-13437 GCA_964443575.1 uncultured Chthoniobacteraceae bacterium
ACATACTGTGAATAGCGAAATCCAAGCCCAACGCTGTAAACAAGCGCCTCACGCTGGTCGCAGTAGATGGCTTGTGATTTTTTCGGGCTAGGATTTGGTAGTTTTTTTGCACAGCGACGGCGAATCTCTCGCCATGGTCGACGTAATCTGCTAAGACATCCCGTGTATGGATGCAACTCAAGCAATCAGGGAAAAAATGAAACAAGCCGGCCAGCGCCCGGAACCAATCGCGGCATTTCTTGCCAACTACCGCAAACTGGTTGATGGCCAGAGCGGTATGCTTCCCGAGACCAGTATTCAACCGGTAGCGACCCTGCCACGGCTGGATGAACTGCCGTCCGCAGAAAATCCCGGTGAGTTGCTCTCCTCCGCAGTCGTAATAAAACTCAATGGCGGGCTGGGCACTGGCATGGGCCTCGACCAGGCCAAGTCACTGCTCGAAGTAAAGCAGTCGTTTACATTTCTCGACCTGATCGCGCGCCAGATCCTGCATCTGCGTGAATCCAGTTCACCCGGCTTGCGCTTCCTGCTGATGAATAGTTTTAGCACCAGCAAAGACACACTGGAATTTTTATCCAATTACCCGTCGCTGGGCATCATTAGCTCGCTCGAGTTCCTGCAATCTCAGGCACCAAAGATTGATGCATCTTCATTGCTGCCTGTTGAGTACCCGGATGACCGTGCGCTGGAATGGTGCCCGCCGGGACATGGTGACATCTACACCTCACTGGCTGCCAGCAGGCAGTTGGATTGCCTGCTGGAAAGCGGCATCCAATTTGCCTTCATTTCCAACTCGGATAACTTGGGCGCAACACTCGATACCCGCTTGCTGGCTCATATGCAGCGCAATGACATTCCATTTCTTATGGAGGTTACCCGCAGAACATCCTCGGACCGAAAAGGCGGTCACCTTGCACTCAGCACTTCGGGCAATCTGGTCCTACGTGAGTCCGCGCAATGCCCTGAAGAAGATACCAACTCATTCCAGGACATCGACCGCCACTGCTACTTCAATACCAACAATATCTGGGTCAATTTGCGAGAGCTAAGAAACCAGTTGGATCAGCACGAGGGAGCTTTGCCATTACCGTTCATTCGTAATGAGAAGACTGTCGACCCAAAGCAGCCTGACACCGCCAAAGTGATCCAACTGGAGACTGCGATGGGTGCTGCGATTGGCCTGTTCACGGGCGCTGCAGCTATCGATGTACCACGCACCCGCTTCGCTCCAGTTAAGAAAACTAACGATTTACTGGTCCTCCGCTCAGATGTTTCGGAAATCCGTGAGGATTGGACACTTGGCATCATCGCCGCTCGCGCCGATAACCCACCAGAGGTCCAACTGTCGTCAGACTACAAGCTGATCAATGATTTTGAGCGCCTGATCCCGCAAGCACCATCGCTGATACATGCCAAAAAACTCATGCTCAGCGGTGCGATCACAATCGCCCCCGATACCACTTTTCAGGGAACCGTCGAGGTTACTGCCGACCAGCCCACCACTTTGCCCGCCGGTACCTACAATGATCAATCTATCACATTACCAGCTTAAAGACTGTAGGCAGCAAAATCAGTCAGCCTGACTATCCTCCTTTACTTCCTTCAGTTTGCTGCGTTCTTCGTGCAGTAGGGATTTGATCTCATGGATCAAGCTGCGAGTCATGGTTCGGATTTTTCCCGGTTCGACAAATTGATCGCTACCCGTTGTATCAGGGTGGTAGACAACCGGAATGTACCCTGCCTTCAAGAACGGCTTCTGCTGCGACTCGGGGATCTCTTCAAATAGAGGTGTGGCTCCGGACATTTCAGCCATATCAGTAAAAGTCCAAATTAATTCCTCGACCTTCTGTGGGTCCCCTACCGGCATACCTTGAGCAGCCCAGGTATTCTCACTCACTTTGTAGGCCAGCACCGCATCCCGCCCGGGTGAAAACAGCAGCCTGCTATCCAGTGGAATCTCCCGACTCCATTGCTCGGCGAGTTGCTTTGCCTCCGCAGCAGTTCCGCGACAATATAAACCCGCCAGGAATTTCCGTCCCTGTGCCAGGCGTGTAGCTGCCAGTAGCACTACAGCCAGCAAGCTAGCCACAGCAACGCGAATCACACGCCCGGCATGGTCAGGCCAATCCATCGACCAAAGCTGGGCGCCATCATAAATTTGGCTCTCGACAGCAATCCCGCTCACCAACAGGGATAGGCCCAGTACAAATAAAGTCGTTGAAAACCATTGGCCGCCGAAGGACTGCGAAAACAACGGGCGCTCACGGTCGAAAGTGTCATGTGCCCCGAGCAAAGCGAGCAGAGTCAATGCCATGACCAGGGCAGCCGCATAGTCCAAGCCACGCAGAAAAGCAAATATCAAACCTAGAACCACTAGCAGTAAAGTAACCCGGTAAACTGCAGCCAACCGGCGCTGGATACCACGCGCAACAAACAGCAGCCCAACTCCCAGCACTGCACAAACTACGTAGGCCGATTCACTAACAAACAGCGGGAAGAATCCACGCAACCAGCTGACATGGTCAGTGTCTGGAGGCAGCACTCCCGAAAGCAGCAAATAGACCCCCGACATGTAAGTGGCAACGCCAAGTACCCGTGGCAGTAATGCCGGAACCTGATCGAGCGTCTTATTCAACAACCCAAGCATCTCACGGTGCCTGCGGTGCAACGTTGTCCCAATCAACAACAAGACCCCAACGGCCAGCGGAATCAGGTAATAGACAACGCGATACGCAAGTAATCCACCAAGGATTGCAGCCTGGTCACTTTGTTCCCGCAGCATCACCAGCATCACGGCTTCGATCACCCCGAGACCACCGGGCACTGTGCTGGCCAGCCCGGAGAGCATGGCAGCCAAAAAGAGTGGCAGAAACTCAAAATAGCTCAACTCCATCTCCGGAAGCAAGATGTACATCGTAGCAGCTGCCAAACAGATATCGACTAGCGAACCCAGCATCTGACCGAGTGCCAGTGGCGGTGTTGGCAATGCCAGGTGCCAGTCACGAAATGAAATCTCGCCAACCCGTCGCCAACTGGCAGCAAAGTACAACAGCAACGCCACCAACAAGGCTACCCCAACCAACTGGCCGACCAGCAACGGCACCTGTAATGCCTGCGACAAGGCAGGCACGCCAACAGCCAACAGGATACCGCCTAGAAAGCAAACACCAATAAAGAAACTGGTGCACTCAAAGACCACCACCTTGGCAATCTCAATGGTATTCAGGCCGCGTGCAGCATAAAGCTGGTAACGAAGTGCCGTACCGCCCAACGCGGTAAAACCGACATTGTAGCTGATCGCATAACAAATGAAGCCAATTTGCGTCGTAGTATGCAGGGGCAGCTTGCGCCCGGCATAGCGGACGCCGAGGTAGTCATTAAGGCTTGCAGCTAAGTAACTGGCAAAGGCAATCGGGATCGCTATCCACAATTTCCAGTCGGCCAATCGCGTAATACTCCGCTTTACCTCAAGCCAATTGTATTTGCCTAACTCGCCATATAACGCAATGGCAACACTGATAAATATGATCAGTGTAAAGACGGGCGGACCATAGCGCTTTAAGTAGACCAACATCAGATGGCCATCCTTAGTCAGACTTACTTCCGGGCATTATCGGAGAATTACGCCACTTAATTATGCTTCCAGCAAGTCAAAGATGACAGCCGCCTACTCGGTAATAATATCCTTATAGGTCATACCAGAAGGTATCATCGGCAGCACGTGTTCGGTATATGGAACCATCACATCGAGAACATATGGCTCATCGGCTTCAAGCATCCGCCGCATCGCCGGCTCAAGCTCTTTCTTGCTATGGACCCGCTCACATGGTACGCCGAAGCCTTTGCAAATATCTACGTAATCCGGGTAAATACGCTGCAGGTCGCGGGGATCACCCAGGAAGGTGTGGCCACGATTACTCTCGAAGAAACGATCCTCCCATTGCACCACCATACCCAAATGCTGGTTGTTCAGGATGATCGCTTTAGCGGCAATCCCTTCAATGTGTGCCGTCCCCAACTCCTGCACGTTCATCAAAAACGATCCATCACCGTCGATGTCGACAACCTGCTTATCGGGACAGGCAGCCTTGGCACCCATAGCCGCAGGGTAACCAAAGCCCATCGCCCCCAAGCCAGCCGAAGTGAGAAACGATCTCGGATGCTTGAAGGTGTAATGCTGGCCGGCCCACATCTGGTGCTGGCCAACACCGGTCGTAATGATGGCGTCACCATCAGTCAACTCACTCAATAACTCGATGACATATTGCGGCTGGATGACATCCGGCGTGTCTTTAAACTTAAGCGGGTGCTTAGTTTTCCAGTCCTGGATCGTACCATACCAGCTGTCAAAACGCTCAGTATCAACGCCATGTTTGGCTCCGGACTTGCGCAGTAACTCGTTCATCCTCTGCAAAGCATATTTTACATCACTGAGGACTGGCAGGGTCACCAGCTTATTCTTATTAATCTCAGAATTATCGATATCGATGTGAACAATTCGTCCGTGCTCGGCAAACTTTTCTACTTTACCAGTCACCCGATCGTCGAAGCGGACACCGATTGCCAGCAGCAGGTCGGCTTCATTGACCGCATTGTTGGCATATACGGTGCCGTGCATCCCCAGCCACTTCAGTGACAACGGATGGTCTTCAGGGAAACACCCTATCCCCATGAGCGTAGTTGCAACCGGGATCTTCGTCAGTTCGACAAACTCCATCAGGTCGGCCGATGCTTCGGATGAGATAATGCCGCCACCGCAGTAGATCATTGGCTCGCGGGCCTCACCGATCATCTCGATTACTTTTTGCAGTTGGTCGTCATCAGCATGGATGACCGGGTTGTACCCGCGCATCTCAATCTTGCCGCCAAATTTTGGTTTGCAGGTCTGTGTCTGGATATTCTTCGGAATATCTATAAGTACCGGTCCCGGCCTGCCGGTCTGGGCGATGTAAAATGCTTCCTGGACGATTCGCGGGATCGCTTCAATATCCCATACCAGGTAACTGTGCTTAACCACCGGCAGCGTCATACCGAAGACATCAGTCTCCTGGAATGCCCCCTTGCCGATCATGTCTTGTGGCACCTGTCCGGTGATTGCAACCAGCGGCACCGAGTCCATAAAGGCATCCGCTATGGCAGTTAACAGGTTAGTTGCACCAGGACCTGAAGTAGCCATGCAAACCCCGGCCTTACCGCTGGCACGAGCGTAACCCTCGGCAGCGAATGACCCGCCCTGTTCATGTCGCGGCAGAATCGTACGGATCTTTTGCGAGCGCGTCAGTGCCTGGTGGATCGGCATACTCGCTCCACCGGGGTAGGCAAATATCGTATCGACACCTTCATTCTCCAGTGCTGCCACCAGCACTTCGGCCCCATTCATTGATTTTGCTTGAGGACGTTTTACAGCGCCCTTGCTTTTGGCAACAGCTTTGCGCTTTGGTGTCGGTTTGGTATTCATATCTTTTATCGTTGGAATTGGCGACAGTAGCCCCTTAGCATCATAAAATCAAGCTCGATGAATACATCATTTTACTGATTTTTTTTACTCTGCACCCGGGGCTGCTCCAGTAATTTTTGTTGTTCGCGAGGGTTGAGGACTCTCCATTCACCTGGTTTAAGGCGACCGAGTGTCAAACCACCAACCCTGACCCTCTTTAAGCGTTTCACTTTATACCCGAGAAAGGAAAACATCAGCCGGATTTGGCGCTTGATTCCCTGCTCTAAAACCACGTTCACAAGCGCGCCGCCACGCCAGCTAACTTTTGTAGCCAGCGCTTTGCGCCCACGCCCACGCCCATCTTCAGGATGAATGTAAAATCCTTTTAGCAGTTCCTGCTGATGGCGTGGATCAAAGTCTTTGTTTAATGTTACTGCATACTCTTTTTGGACATGATTGGCCGGCCGCGTCAGCTGTTCTGCCAGTGCACCATTATTGGTGAGTATCAGCAGGCCTTCACTATCCATGTCGAGTCTGCCGACAGTGAATACACGGGTAAAGTGCGGCGGCAAAAATTCGAAGACAGTCCTGCGGTCGCGCTCATCAGAGCTGGTACATACAATACCCCGCGGCTTATTCATCACCAGCACTTCATACTTGGGAAGGCTGGCATTCCTGCCATCTACGGCAACTAGATCGCTGTCGGCTACACGGGTCGCCAGTTCAGTGCACACGTCACCATTAATTGTAACCACACCGGAGCGAATGATTTCATCGCAGTGCCTGCGTGATCCATGCCCGGCTAATGCCAGATAGCGGTTCAGGCGCATACCGCCAACTCAGTCAGCTGACCAGAGCACAAAAATCAGGCTTCGTACTTGGTCTTTTTCAGACCGTACACGCTATCACCTTCCTTGAACTCACCGCGTGAACGCAAGATTTCAACCCGCTCGTACCTCTTGAGTACGTTGCGCTTGGCTTTGACTGTGCTGGCTCCTTTAAGACTTCGATGCTGTGACATATCTGCTCCTGATAAATGGGAACGAAATATTACTACTAATTCGAAATGCGGCAAGGAAAAAGATTGATGCCGTGAATTTTCCGTACCGCCAACCTCATTGGTGCAACAGGCTCTATAGCAGACCCCGTCCCCTGGGGTGCTCACTCTTCGAACAGGGCAATCAAGTTGTTTCCTCCGTCGCTCCCTGAATTCACCAATGCCGACAGCGTCCTTGAGATACCACCTACCGTGCCGGTACTACGGATTCGCATTATCTGTGAGCCGGCTGACAAGTTACTAGTCAGCGCGCTGAATTGTTGTTCGCTATAGCCAAGAAACGAGCGCACCTGCTCGGTGTCTTCGAACTCCAAGTCATCTTCGGTCAATCGTATACCGTCCAGACCCGCACGCGATTCAATCAGCGATTCTGCCTGCAGTTCATCCAACCCGCCGACCGCAACCAGAACATCCAGGCTTGCGTCATTGACATCGACCGAACCATCACTCCAGACGGTAAAGTAGTTGCGCCACTGCGGCTGCACCCGCTCGACCAGATCCATGCCGTGACAAAGTGCCATCTCATCAACTGAGCGAAATGGCTCATTCCGCGGGAGGTCGGGAAAGCCGATCTCGGAGTATCCATTGTTTTCCATGCCAGCGAGCCTGGTCAGGTCATCGGGGTCAACCCAGTCACGCAAGCTGTCGACAACCAGTTCAGCCTCCTCCAGCTCCATCCCCCAACGGTCAAGCAAGTTCAACAAGGCCATACTCTCCTCATCTTCAAGCAAGCTATTAATATTTGCTCGCGCTCCTTCGCTGATTATTTCCACAGAGAATTGTTCAGCCACACTAAGTCGTTGACGCAAGATAGGATCCATTTTTGTTACATCCGGGTGCAGCGCAATCGCCAAGCCTGATTCGGCAAGCTGGCGGGCACGATATGCCTTGCCTCGGGCAGCATCTTCATCCAGCGCTCCCTGCATGTAGACCGCCAGTGCCAACACGATTGCCGAAAGCAGGCCGACCGCCCAGATCATAATGATCAAGGCAACTCCGCGATTTTTTAGTGTCGGCTTTCTCATTGTACGGGCGGCAATGGTGTAACCCGTGCCCCCCCATCCGGGCCCTGCTCTTGATCGGGTTGTTGTACAGAGCCACTGGCAGGTAGTGCCCCGCCCTCGGGCACCAGGAAGGTTGCAATGTACTGCTCACTCTCCCCCGGTCTGGTCAGTAGCATCCGTACCAGCTTCGGTCGTGGCTTTTCCTGCTCCCACTTTTCGGCCCAACTAGCGGAACGTTCATCATAGAATAGCCATTCGACTTTGAGGATGTCGCGCATCAGGACCAGTGCTGGAGGTTCATAGCCTGCCGGTCGCGGGTTACGGCTATCAGGGGCTTCACCATACTCGATAGCAATGCTGCTAAGCCCGCCGATCTGTGGTATTAGAACCACCGACTTGGGCCCATAATGCGCGCTGCTGGCACCGAAAGAAAATGCCAGCGGGTCACCGTCAATAATCAACTCCTGAGAAAATCCGGCAGACCCACCTTCCCGCACCGAACTCGTGACACTGGCTTCGTTGGGCATCCCGCCTAGCTCGCGACGCAGCATCTCAACCAGCCCATTCATTTCCTGGCTGCTCTTTTTTGCCAGCCTGATCTCTTCACCGGCCATGATCGTCGCCTGCATGATCTGGTACACCGCAATAACTACCAGGATCATGACCGCCATCGCCAAGACGACTTCGATCAGCATAAACCCTCTGCGTACTCTAGTTTTAGAATAAAGCATTACCGTAAATGTAAGTCTCCGAAAACTGTACAACCGTATCACCCCTAAGTGCTTCGACGCGCATGAGGTACATCTCGCCAAGGGCAACCCCATCCATATTTTCCAACTCCAGAGGTTCGATGATGCGCCGATACTTGGTACCATCCGTGCCTTCACGCAACTCGACGACCCCTTCCTCGATCGGCTCTAAACGCGACTCTGCCACCCTCGATTGTACTTCCAGTCGCAATCGCTGCTCCTCTCGAGAAAACAATTCGACATCGATCAGTTGGTTCATCGCAAGACTCATTCCAACCACTGCAAAGGCAAAGACGCCAACCGCTATTATGACCTCTAGCAGCATGAACCCGTTGCTGGAGCGATCATGGCTAGGGAAAAGCATAACTTTCGTCCTCCACCTCGGCAGTTAATGCGCTGAACTGCTGCTCCAGCCAGGCATCTTCAAACTCAAAGCGAATAGCCAGCGGTTCGCTGATCCCGCTATTGCGAAAGACCCAGCTCTGGTCCTCCGGCTGGATCCATTGCTCGCTACCCCAGCGCCTGATCTTGTATTTCACACCTTCTGCCAGTTGGTAGCTACTACCGGCAGCTGGCTCAGCTACTTCCTGATCAACCCGTTCCGTAAAGAAGGCCTCATCATCCGCAAGCAGCTCGGCATTCTGTACTTGCTCGAGCACTAACCGAAAGCCATCCTCAGCAAACTCAATCCTGCTGGTACCACCTTCGTAAACTGCAGTCAAACGGGCACTACGAGCCATCGCTTCAATTTCATTGGCGGCTTCCTGCAGCTTGGCTTCCTCACCCCGCATCAACATCAGCGGTACCAGCGCGGCGATGGATACCACCATGATGGCTATAACAATAGTTATTTCGATAAGTGTGGCACCAGCAGTTGCCAACACACGCTGTTCGCGCCAGCTCATCTAAAGTGTCCCAAGCTTACCAGTTACCGATATCGTCATCGGTATTAGGCTTGCGGTCAGGCCCCATCGAAAAAAGATCAAAGGAGTCGGAGTTTTCAGTACCCGGGTAGCGGTATTGATAACTCATACCCCAGGGATCGACCGGCTCTTCCTTCAGGAGTTGTTTCCAGCGCCTCGGCTTGGGTTCACCGGCGGGTTGCGAAACCAGCGCTTCTATCCCCTGCTGCGTACTTGGCAGAAAGTAGTTCAGGGTCTCATATAACTTTAATTGGGTGCTAATCGACTGAATGTCACCGATTACTCGCTGCTCTTTGGCAACATCAACATTTCCTGTAAGCAGGGCTATTGCTGCACCCATTAAAACGACAATGATTGTCACCACTAGCATGATCTCAATCAGTGTAAAACCATGCTTATTATGCTGAGTATTCCTGGAAAGTTTCATAATATGAAAATTAACTTACTGGTAAGAATTTGCAATCCCAAGTCAATCCAAAGGCATTAGCGTAGGTTCACCGATCAGGAATTCGATATGGGCTTGCGCCCGGCGCACCTCGACTCCCTCACTCGTCTGATCTGTAGATTCTGGCGGCTCGGCTGGACTGTTGTAGCGCAGCTGGACCATGAGGTCTTTTATTGCGATAGCACGCAGCGGCACCAGTGACTCGGAATCCGCTTCTACCAACTCAAAATAGTTGTCGCCCACCACCAGCAATTCTTCATCGAAGGCGATCTCACCCTTGCGCCAGCCGGCATAATACCAAGTACCAGCTTCATCCTGGTAATAACCATGGTCGGCCAAGTCAGGCACCATGAATGCTACCGGCCCGGCATCCTTGTTATTGATTTGCAGACGCATCTCACCGGTCACCGGCAACCCGGTAATCCACACTGCTGCTCGCGCCTGATTCGGCACTTCTTCCAAAGGTGCTACAAAGACCAACCCCTGGTCAAGCCGTTCGATCCTATTGGTCAAAGGGGCTGAGATGATGTCCTTGTTCCAGCGGTCGGCCAGCGGCTGGTACGGCACGCCGTAGAGTTCCGTGAATTCCAGTCGGCGACCATCAGACAAGAAGTATTCCGGGCTACTTCCGGAATCCATGGTATTGACCTCGCGCGGTACTACCCATTCAAATTCTAACTGATAAACAGGAGGTGTTGAGCCCTGGGCGATGACATAAAGGACTCCAGGTGACTGCGTCAGGCGGTGATCCAGTAGCAATGATTTTTTGTGCGGACCTCCAACCCCTGCAACCAGATTGCTGGTGAGCATCACAGCTGAATCACCATCATCCCAGATCACGCGTATCAGATTGCTTAAAGATTCATTGAAATAAACAGTCACTACCAGTTCAGCCGCTGCAGGCACTGGTATCACCGGAACACTCAACGTCGTCGTTCCCTCTCCATATTCCTGTACCGGTACTTCCAGCCAATCAGGCAACGGATAAGCAAATGGCACCGGCACTGGCAGCGTCCATTTGCTAATATAACCATCTGCGTCTGCAGCCACAATAGTGCCCACGAAAAGTATCAGCATACAGCCCGTAATCAGCCGCAATCGTAGTTGGCTCTTCATCAACACAACTTAGTCAGTAATTCGAATCTTGCTATAATCCAAGTACGGAAATGAATATTTATTTAAGGCACTCCAATTACTAACTTGTGATTGAATAGAAAAAATCTCACCCGATAGTCCAGTGCCGAGCCTTGCAGATAGAAAATTTTGAGGCATTGTAGCCAGCGATGAATGCCGAGCAGCAACGTCTAAACGATGACCGCGAACGCACTGCTAACTGGAAACGTTGGGGTCCTTATCTCTCTGAGCGTCAATGGGCCACCGTGCGCGAAGATTACTCGCCCGACAACGAATCGTGGGACTATTTCCCGCATGATCAGGCGCGTTACCGGGCCTACCGCTGGGGCGAGGATGGTTTGCTCGGAATCTCCGACCGCGAGTGCCGTGTCTGCTTTGCTCTCGTCCTCTGGAACCATGCCGACCCGATCCTTAAAGAACGCCTGTTCGGCCTGACCGGCCCACAGGGAAACCATGGTGAGGACGTCAAGGAACTTTACTACTACTTGGATTCGACGCCGACCCATTCGTATATGAAGGCACTTTACAAGTATCCGCAGCGTGAATTCCCGTACCGGCAACTTGTCGAGGAAAATGCCCGCAGGGGGCTCAACGACCTTGAGTTTGAATTAGCCGACTCAGGCGCCCTTGATGATGACCGTTACTTTGATGTCTTTGCAGAATATGCCAAAGCCGGAACTGATGATATTCTGATCAAAGTGACCATACACAATCGTGCTACGGTGGATGCACCGCTGGAAGTCCTGCCCACCATTTGGTTTCGCAACACCTGGTCGTGGGGCTGCGACCATGAAGGCTGTTCACAGCGTCCGTCCGCACGCCTCGAAGATAACTATCTGCGCTTGCATCATGTGGGGGTAACTATCGACCCGCAGCGCAACCTCGGGCACCTCCAATTCCACGCCGACAGCGCCTCGGACTCGACGCAGCCGGCATGGATATTCACCCATAACCAGACCAATTTTGAACATTTGTACGGCACTGAAAATGAATCGCCGCACACCAAGGATGCATTCCACCGTCTAATAATCGACCGGCAACCGGATGCAATTAACCCACAACAATTTGGCACGAAAGCCGCGGCCCGCTACAGCTTGGTTATTCCGGCAGGCCAGAGCGTCTCACTTAATCTGCGCCTATTCAATGAGTCCTCACCGCCTGATCAGATATTTGGTAAGGAGTTTGAAACTACATTTAACAAGCGCCATGCCGAAGCCGATGAGTTTTATTCAGATATCATCAGCAGCGGCAAAGAGCGAGCCAACGTCCATCGCCAGGCTTATGCCGGACTGCTCTGGACGAAACAATTCTATCACTACATCGTTGAAGATTGGCTTCATGGTGATCCGAACCAACCGCCGCCACCGCAGTCGCGACTCAACGGCCGCAACTCCAATTGGCAACACTTATACGCTCGCGACATCCTATCGATGCCCGACAAGTGGGAGTACCCATGGTTCGCCGCATGGGACAGCGCTTTCCACATGCTGCCATTCGCCGAGATCGATCCACACTTTGCCAAGGACCAGCTGATCATGTTTCTGCGTGAATGGTATTTACACCCAAACGGGCAGATCCCCGCTTACGAACTTAAATTCGAGGATGTCAACCCGCCGGTTCATGCATGGGCTGCCTGGCGCGTTTACAAAATGGAAGGCTCGCGCGGACAACGCGACCGCGACTTCCTCGAACGGATATTTCAAAAGTTGCTGCTCAATTTCACCTGGTGGATCAACCGCAAGGACACCGACGGCCGCAACCTGTTTGCCGGAGGATTCCTTGGGCTCGATAATATCGGCGTATTCGACCGCTCGCGGCCGCTGCCGGGCGGCATGCGACTTGAGCAAGCCGATGCCACCGGCTGGATGGCATTCTACTGCCTGACCATGCTCAACATGGCGCTCGAACTGGCGGCCAGACCCGATGGTGGTGTGAACGTCGCCTACGAGGACATGGCATCAAAGTTTTTCGAGCATTTTGTACAAATCGTAGATGCCATTAATACGCTTGGCGGGCATGGCTTGTGGAATGAGGATGACGGCTTTTACTACGACCGCGTGATCGATGATCATTCTTCGACACCGCTGCGCACCCGTTCGCTGGTCGGCTTGTTGCCGCTGATAGCCGTGGAGTTGCTCAAGGAAGAACAAATCGAACAACTGCCCGGGTTCAAAAAGCGCCTCGACTGGTTCCTCAAGCATCGTTCCGATCTGGCACGCCACATTAGCTATTACGGGACATGTTCGAGCCATGGCCACCACCTGTTGGCTATCCCTAATCGCGAGCGCTTGGAACGCGTCTTAAGCTACCTCTTTAGTGATTCGGAGTTCCTGTCGCCATATGGCATCCGGTCGCTATCGAAATACCACGAGCAAAACCCATATGTATTAAACGCACGCGGACAAAACCTGGAGGTGCGTTACATCCCTGCTGAAAGTGATTCTTATTTGTTTGGTGGCAACTCGAATTGGCGCGGTCCCATCTGGTTTCCAACCAGCTACCTGCTGATCGAGGCGCTGGAAAAGTACCACCATTACTACGGCGATGACTTTACCTTCGAGTACCCGACCGGCTCTGGCAACCAGGTGAGCTTGCAGCAAGCTGCCCACGATCTAGCCGCTCGCATGTGCGCTATTTTTGAGCCCGACGAAAATATTGGGGTAGGGACGGGGATGCTATTCCCCGCCC
>CAYUDZ010000071.1:0-13252 GCA_964443575.1 uncultured Chthoniobacteraceae bacterium
CCGCCGATCGTCAGGGCCATCGCGGCACCGGTTGCGACATCGGGTACGGTGGCCAGTTCGAGTTTTTCGCGCAAGCCGGCCATCAGGATCAGGGCGAGGGTGAAGCCGGCCCCGGCACCGATGCTGTAGGCCAGGCATTGCGGGAAATTGTATTCGCGGTTGGTCTGGAACAGGGCCAGGCCGAGGATGGCGCAGTTGGTGGTGATCAGGGGCAGGAAGATGCCGAGGGTGCGGAACAGTGCCGGGCTCAGCTTCTTGATGGTCATTTCTACCAGTTGCACGGCTGAGGCAATTACCGCAATATAACAGATCAGGCGCAGGAACTCGAGCTCGAAGCGGGTCAGCAGGAAATTGATGCCATAGGCGCAACTGGAACTGACCAGCATGACGAAGATGACCGCCAGTCCCATATTGAATGCGGTATGAACTTTTCCCGAGACGCCGAGAAACGGGCACAGCCCGAGGAACATCGCCAGCACGAAGTTGTTGATCAGGAAAGCGTCGAGGAAAATGAAAAGCATCGAATCAGGCTGCATGGGAAGACTCCGGTTCGGCGCGGTTGGCGCGCATCTCAGCGGCCTCACGCGAGGCCTTGTGTTTTCTGATCACCGCAAACAGGAACAGCCAGAAGGCGAGGACAAAAAAGCCGCCCGGCGGCAGGACAAAGATCGCCCATGGCTGGAATTCGGGACCGAACAGGGTGAAGCCAAAGATCGTGCCGCTGCCTAGCACCTCACGTACAATCCCGATGCACAGCATCGCAAAGGTGAAGCCGGCGCCCATGCCCAGGGCATTGACGAATGCATTGGCCACATGGTTCTTGGATGCGTAGGACTCAGCGCGACCGAGAATGATGCAGTTGACTACGATCAGCTGGATAAATGCACCCAGCGCCTTGTAGAGGTCGAGGCTGATCGCCTGGATCGCGTAGTCGGTAATGGTGACGAAGGTGGCGATGACGATGATATAGGAAGCGATGCGGACCTGTTTGGGGATGACGTTGCGTAGCAGCGAAACCAGCACCCCGGAACAGAGCAGAACGAATGTCGTAGCCAGCCCCATCGCCAGCGAGTTCATCGCGGTATTGGAGACGGCCAGCACCGGGCATAACCCCAGCAGCATGACGAAGACCGGGTTATCCCGCCAGATCCCCTGGGTGAAGACGTTCCAACTCAGCGGCTCTGGTGCGCGTGGATCCTTCATGGGGCGGTTGTTACCTCCGTGGCTGGCGGTTGCTGGAGTTTATCGAGGTGCGGTTTGAGGTCGGGTAGTACTTCCGACGCGCTACTTTGCAAAGCGCTGCCGATGGCAGCCGAGGTTACGGTGGCACCGGAAATGGCATCGATCTGCCACGGGTCGGTCTTGTCGCCATGTTTGACGGTCACGATTTTGTTAGCGAGGTCAGTGCCCTCGGCGTTGAGGCTGGCATCGAGGCATTCAAAGTTCTGCAGGAATTCAGCATCGGTTTCGACGCGATCACCGAGGCCTGGGGTCTCCGAGCTTTGCAGTACGGTGAAGCCGGTGATGCACTCGAATTCCGGTGCATAGCCGTAGAGGATTTTGACCACGTCCTGGTAGCCGCGGGCTGAGGCTTCCATGGCGACGCCGGTCAGTTCACCGGCATCATTGTAGCCGGCGAAGAGGGTGGGTTTGGCCGCCGAGCTGGCATCCAGTTCCTGCAGGCCGGACTCATCGAGGATAAAGTTGCGGCGGCTGGTGGCCTCCGGCAGCACTTTTAGAATTGCTTTTTGCAATGCCTCGGCACGGTTCTCTGCAATCCTTTCGCGGGTCACCTGGAAGGTCGTGGCCACGAACAGCCCTGACATCATAGCGATGCCGGCCAGCGTCAGGATCAGGCGGTAGCTGGGTGGGGGGGTGCTGCGGGTTGGTGACGTCTCACTCATGTCGTTGCTTTCCTCGGTGGTGCGCCGTAGCGGCGAGGTTGGGTGATCGAGCTGATCAGCGGCGAGCAGGCATTAGCCAGCAGGATCGCGTACATCACGCCCTCGTTGAGCCCGCCCCAGAAGCGGATGATGACTGTCACCACCCCAATTAGCGCACCATAGATCCAGATCCCGACAGGTGTGACCGGCGAGGATACCATGTCGGTGGCCATGAAAACGGCGCCGAGCATCAGGCCGCCGGAGCATAGCGTAAACAGCGGTCCCGGGTAAGTCTCCGGATCGATGGCGTGGAAAACCGCCGATAGCAGAGCCGCCGATGTCAGGACACCGGCTGTGATCCGCCAGTCCATCATATTGCGAAAAACCAGGTAAAACCCGCACAGCAGGATCAGCAGCGCACCGGTTTCACCGCTCGACCCGGCTGTGGTGCCAAGCAACAGCTGCATCGAATCGGTCGGCACACCCTCAAACTTCATGATTGCCAGCGGGGTTGCCCCCGAAAAGGTATCCGGCGCGTTGTGCTCCAACCAGGAACCGATCTCCGCCGGTTTAAAGAATGGCAAGGTCAGGGTGGAGGGGATAAATTCAGTGAACCGGCTGGCGGCATTGCCGGGCACCCAGGTGGTCATCGGGACGGTGAAGGCGGCCTGGGCGAATGCGCGCCCGACCAGCGCCGGGTTCATGATGTTGTAGCCTAGCCCGCCAAAGAACATCTTGCCGACAGCGACACCGAAGACGCCGGCGACGGCTCCCATCCACAATGGGAACCCGGGCGGCAGGGTCAGGGCCAGCAGCAGCCCGGTAATCGTCGCACTCCAGTCACCGAGGGTTGACGATTTACCGGACCATTTACAGATCAGGTGCTCGGTCAGCAGGCAGGCGCCGGTGCAGACTACCAGCAGTGCCAGCACGCTGATGCCAAATTGCCAGACAGAGTAGGCGCACACCGGCAACAGCGCATAGACGACATTGCGCATGATGACATCGACCGCCGGGGTGTTGCGTAAATGCGGTGAGGTACGCAGCAGCACCTGTGGTGCGGTAGTGGCTGACGAAGCTTGGCTCATGCTGCTTTTGCTTGCTCCCGGTTAGCAGCTTTGGCGATGCGGAAATATTGGACCAGCGGGATCCCTGCCGGACAGACATAGCTGCAGCAGCCGCATTCGAAGCAATCATTGAGATGGAATTTTTCCTGCATTTCCGGGTAACGGTTTTTGAATGCCAGCTTACCCATCTCGCAGGGGTTGAGGATCATCGGGCAGGCCTCGACGCAGTGGCCGCAGCTGATGCACGGGTAGGCATTCTGGTAGGTTTGGCCGGCGAGTTCCTTTTCGGTCAGTACCAGGAAGCCGCCGCACCCTTTGGTGATTGGGACATCCACCGAGGCCACGGTACTGCCCATCATCGGACCGCCCATGATCAGCGTCTGCTCCTGGCCGCGGAACCCGATTTGCTCGAGGATAAAGCGCGCGGTCGTTCCGATCGGTACCATGTAATTGCCGGGGTTGGCAACGCCCGGGCCGGTCACTGTCACCACCCGTTCGATGACCCCCCTGCTGTAAGGCATCAACTCGCCAAGCTGTGCGGTCGATGAGACGTTAAAGACGGCGAGGCCGACCGACGATGGGTAACTGCCGGACGGGATTTCTATGCCGAGGATCGACTTGGCCAGCATTTTTTCCGCGCCCTGCGGGTACTTGGTCTCGACGACTGCGACCGTCACGTCGGTGGCATCACCAAGGATTTTGCGCAACGAATCGGCGGCATCCTGTTTATTATCCTCGACCCCGATAATGCCGCGTTTTGCACCCAGTGCTTTCATGAAGATGCGGGTGCCGGCGATCAGGTCTTCGCCCTGCTCGAGCATCACGCGATGGTCGGTGGTCAGGAATGGTTCGCATTCGCAACCGTTGATGATCACGGTATCCACCTTATGGTCTTTTGGCGGCGACAGCTTGACGTGGGTCGGGAAGGCGGCACCACCGAGCCCAACCAGGCCGGTGTCCTGTACCGCCTGGATAATTTCTGCAGTATCCATCTTTTCGACATCGCGTGGCTGCGAGTAGCGAACCTGCTGGCTGTCACCCGGGTAGACCTCGAGGATAATCGATTTGGTACGTGGCCCCTTGGCTGTCGGCATTAGCGCAATATCGCGGATTTTGCCGGTTGCCGGGGCATGCTGTGGCACCGAGACGAAGCCGCCGGCTTCGGCGATGGGTTCACCGCGTACCACCTCCTGCCCGCGATGCACCAGTGGTACCGAGGGTGCCCCGGTGTGCTGGGCCAGCGGGATCACCAGCTCGCGCGGGAAGGGCAAACGCCGGATCGGCTTGTTTGCCGTGTCGCTTTTATTTTCCTCGGGATGGATGCCGTGCGGGAAGGTCCGCTTGAGTAAACCAAGCGTCACGATCTGCATCAGGCTATCGGTAATCGACTTTTGCTGCACAACTAATTCCTGTTTTGGGCCCGTTCCTACTGGAACTTCTGTGCCCGCTTAATCAGTTTCTCCAGACCCTTCTCGTTGGGGTCCGCAGGGGTGCCGGGATGGATACAGCGACCGGTGCATTTTTCAGCCGCACGGACGATATCCTTAAATGGCCCGCCACGCGGATCCTTGACGAAAGCGATCTTGTTTTCGTCGTATTCAAATATCTTGCTGTTGATATTCACGCATTCGTCGCAGGAGGTACATTCCGTCTGGTCGATCCAGGCCGGCTCGAAGGCGCCGGTGTCTGCGGCAGTCGCTGTCGGTGCGTCACCGCTTGCCGCTTCGGCGGCGGCCGGTACAGCGGCGAAACTGGCGTCACCCTGCAGCATGGCCATCATTCCGGAAGCCAACTTCTGGGCGGTCTCGCTACGCACGCGGTTGGCGATCTCTTCCGGATCGACCTTCTTGCTGAGTCCGGCGATGCCCTTGATCTGCCTCCAGAACGAGCGGCGCTCTTCAGTTGAGCGAACCATCTCCTCGGAGACCAGCGCGCGCACCAGTCGGTTTTTCTTATCCACCGCCCAAATGTATGGGAACATGTCTTCACGGTCATCAGCGCTCAGGTCGATGAACTCGATCAGCGGGACCATGCTATCATTCCAGGTATCCTGTGGAGCGACCCGGAAGTGCTTGCGGAAGCGGGCCTCCTGCACCGCGAAGTCGGCGAAGGTCATCGGGATTTCCATCTGCTGTGGATTCCCTTCGTCGTCGACATACTCGAGGTTGTATTTAGGCCAATCGGCATCGATATCCGGGTTACCCTCGAGATCGAAGCAATCTTCCCACTCTTCACCGGCATCCGGATCGAAGCGCAGGATCGGGTAGGCGCGGGACTCGAGTGCCATTTTGCTGCGGAACGCGGTGGCATCATCGGGCACACCGTGCTCCGGCTGGCAGACAGTGTAGACGTTGAACAGGGCCGGGCGGCGGGCATTGAGGCCGTCGATATAGCCCTCGATCAGGTGGGTGTAGTTGGCGATGTTGCCCTGCAGGATGAACGCTGAACGGTGGGCTGCACCGATCAGGCTGATTTCCTTGCGGATTTCGTTCTTACCCTTCCAGGCCTTGCCATATGGTGCCATGTCCGAGACCTGGCCGACAAATCCGGAGGTACAAGCCTGGCCACCGGTGTTCGAATAGACTTGGGTATCCAGGATCAGCACCTTGATCGGGCGCCCTGCCATCATCAGGCGTGACAGGTTTTGGAAGCCGATATCATACATCGCGCCGTCGCCGCCGACCGCTACAACCGGTGGTGACAGCAGGAATTCCTCGTCGCTGAATTGTTCCCAGTTGAAGTACTGCAGTGACTCCTCGATTTCCCCGAAATAGGTATCACCCTCGAGCAGGGTTTCGGCCATGCGGATCGCCTTGAAGCCGTCGGCCATCGAGCGCATGTGGCCCTCGAAGATGCCGAGCGAGACCGAAGGGGAATCCTGGAAGAGATGGTTGGACCATGGGAAAGGATACGGGTTGTAGGGGAAGCTCGAGCCGTAGACCGAACTGCAACCGGTGGCATTGATGAAGCCGAGGTTGGCGCGGCCGTTTTTGGTCGGGCCCTGCTCGTAGCGCCACTTGAGGTCACGCAACTTGCTGAGCAGTTTGGTTGTCCAGTTGAGCCAGTCCTTATCGAGCGGTTGGCCGGCCTTGCCTTGGTCGAGTTTCCCGGCCAGTTCCGAAAGCTTCAAATCGTGATCACGGTTCTCGTTGATGGCAGCCTGGATCCCCTGCAGGTCATTGATATCGACGGTTTCGGCCAAGTTCCTGCGGATCAGGGACTCGACTTGGCCGATCAGTTCATCCAGGCGTTCGACCTGTCGTTTCACCCGCGGTTGCATCAGTGCGGTGATGGTTGCGGTGAACAGGTGGAGTGCGCTCTTCTCACCGCACCCGGTGCAGGAGCCGTCGCCACAAACCATCGAATTATAGACTGACTTATCCAGCAGCATGGTTTCAAGGGCACCGATTTTGTCATCCATATCGTCGATGCGGATGAATTCCTGCGGGGTGCTAGGCAGGTCGAGCCAGAAATCCCAGTCGTCTTGCAGGTTTTTTACAGTCTCAGGGGTCTGGTCCTGGGCTACCAGGGCACCGTCGTCGCAGACATCGATGCACAGCATGCATCCTTTGCAGGTGTACGGGTTGACCGTGATCGCGAACATGCCACCACTGCCGGGTTGATCTTTTTCGCGCTGGTCGTAATACGGTTTGGTCAGGGCAAATTTGAAGTCGCCCATCTCCTCGCGGAACCAGCCGAGTTCCTCGCGCAACGCTTCGGCGTCGCCATTGCCCTCGGCGATCGTCTGCTCGATGGCCTTATTGAGCAGCGGTGTGGTGTCGATCGAATTGTTACCATTGGAGGTGGCCATGCTGCGCATCTTTTTCTCGACGGTACGCACCGCCTTGGGCAGCAGCTTGACTTCGTGCCCTGCCTTCTGGACGCGTTTGATAGTCGTCTCGAAGACTGCGGACACCGAGCTGACCAACCCCGGGATAGCGCTATCCGGGCAAACCGTGAAGCATTCACTGCAGGCGGTGCAGTTTTCCGGTTTCCATACCGGGTGGTTGAAGCGGATCATGGTCATGTCGCGGTAGACACCGGTATTGGCGGGGATCAAGGCCAGCGCGTTGAACGGGTCGGCCAGGTTATCGTTGGGCCGACCGCCGGCATAGAAGCTGCCAGTCTGCTCCCAGAACCGGTGGATATCGGTCTTCGGGTCATCACTGGCCGGCATGCGCTTGAGCATGACCGGCAGGTTGGTGTCCATGCGGGCACCAGTTGATTCCTGCGACATCAGGCTCTTGTCGGTGATTTCTGTGGCCTCATCAAAGCCGCGGCGGACGACCCGCATATTATCTTCGACCACGCGGGCGCCCTTGGAGCCAAATTTCTTTTCGACCTGCTCGTGGATCGCGTTGAACAGCGACTCTTCGGTCAGTTTGCCGGAATGTAGCAGCGATGAGCCGGCAAAGAATGCGCCCTGGAAAGCGATCCCCTGCATGCGGAATTGCAACTCCGGATCGCTTGCCTCATCGCGGGCAATTTTGAAGGCATCGAGGTAGTACACGCGGATATCGTTCTCGACGATGTATTTGCGGGCGTTGACCGGGAAGGAATTCCAGACTTCTTCGGCAGTATCCAGATCGCTCTGGATGACGAAGGTGCCGCCTTTGATCAGGCCGAATAACGGATTCGAGTGACTGAAAACATTCGGGTCCGGTGACAGCACCGCATCGACGAAGAAGTATTCGCAGTTGATGCGGATCGGTTCCGGTGCTGCTGACAGGTAATAAGTTGTCGGTTGGCCTTTTTTCTCCGAGCCATACTTCGGGTTGGCCTTGATGTCGTAGCCGAGCAGATCGTAGAGGGTGATCGCCAGGTTTTTACCGGTGGTGATAGCACCCCAGCCGCCGACCGAATGCATACGCACGGTGATCGCGCCATCCGGCAGCAGGTTCGGGTTTTCGCTGCCTTTGATCGCCAGCTGCTGGACTGAAGGATATTTCTCCTTCAATTCCTCCTGGTAGATATCCGCTTTCGGGGTCGATTTTTTATCCCGGATGAAATCGATCGAGAGGTAGAAGAATTTTCGCTGCGCGCCATCCGGCAGCATATTTTCAACTGCGCCGACGACGCCTTCCGGCTGCAGGTCGCGGCTGCCGAGGCCGAAGCAGCCGGAATACAGTGGCGAGCTATCGGCAGCATTTTTGTACACCGCGAGGTCGGGGTATGTCAGCTCCTTCGAGCCGTTTTTGCCACGACCATTTTCAAAACATTTCGACATGGTGGCACGAATTTCACGGATCAGCGGCAAGTCCCCAGCCAACGGTTGGTCGGTCCGCTCGAGGACCACGACGCCCTTACGGCCTTTGACGATTTCACCGATTAGATCCGCCGGGAATGGGCGGAACATGGTCATGTTGACCACGCCGATTTTCACGCCTTTTTTATCGCGCATGTAATCGGCGACCGCTTCCGCGGTACCGATCAAGCTGCCCTGGCCGACGATCAAATAATCGGCGTCGTCGCAGCGGTAGGTGCCAACCCGTGAATACTGGCGGCCGGTGAGTTCGGCATATTCCGCCATGCACTGGTCGGTCAACTCAGCGACATGGTCGAAGAAGTACGGGCGTTGGCCGGCGACCGACTGCATGTACGCATCCTGGTTCTGAACTGGTCCGGACAGCACCGGGTTATCGACATCCCATAGTTGTGGCACCCTGCGGCGTTTGTCACCGTAGAGGATTTTTTGTCCGGGGGTGGGGGTGTCGATGAGATCTTCGGCTATTCCCAAAAATTCGGCAATCAGCTCACGCTCCGGAATCTTCAGGGTTTCGATCAGGTGGGTGGTCAGAAATCCGTCCTGGCCGACGGCGCCGGGGGTCAGCGAAAGCTCGGCGACCTTGCGGGTAATCAGGTTCAGGTCAGCGGCTTCCTGGGCATTTTTAGCCATCACCTGGATGAAGCCGGTATCATCCATCAAGTGGTAATCATCATGGCCGGCGTGCACGTTGAGCGTGCTTTTAGTGATCGCGCGGCAACCGACGTTGAGGATATACGGCAGGCGTTTGCCGACAGCGGCGTAGAGCGACTCGTGCATGTAAGCGATCCCCTGGCCGGATGAGAAATTGGTGGCACGCAGGCCGCTCATTGACATGCCGGCGGTGACGCCGGCTGCGGCATGCTCACCCTCCGGTTCGATGAAGATGAGCGGGCGACCGGCGGTGTTGATATGTCCTTTGGCGGTTTCTTCTGCCCAGTACTCTCCCATCTGGGTTGACGGTGTGATCGGGTAGGCGCCGGCGGCATCGCTGGACTCACGCTCACACATGATGACGGCTGAGTTGCCGTCCATTGCCATTGGGATTCCCGGGTATTTAGGTTGTTTGGATTGTTTGGCCATAGTGCTGGTTTTTTTTGGTTATGAAGTTTGGTTAATTATCACTGAGGAAATCGGTTTCTACCGGTAACGGGTCCTGGCGGATGATGCGTTTGGCGGCGGCGCCCTTGACGGCGCGCTGCTTCTCGAGCCAAACGATGGCGCCGGTCGGGCAACGTTGCGTGGGCACCGGTGTGGCCAGCGCATTTTTCGAGTAATCGATGACAGCCAGGTTATTGTTGATGTTGATCAGGCCTTCCGGGGCATCGGCGGCACAGCGGGCGCAGCCGGTGCAGGCGACCTCACAGTCCTCGAGGGCCTCGTCGCCTTCTGCCAGGCTTTTGCAGGCGACCCACAGCTTGTGGCTGACCGGCTGTAGCGAAAATAGGTCAAGTGGGCAGGCCACCACGCAGTCGTTACAGGCAACGCATTTATCCTCGATCACGGCAGGCAGTCCGTGCTGGTCGATATACATTGCATCGAAGGTGCAGGAGCGCACGCAGTCTCCGAGGCCAAGGCAACCCCAGACGCAGGCCTTACCGCCGCCACCGGTGACAGTAGCGGCGCGGCAACTGTCGACACCGCGGTACATCGCACGCATCTTGGCGACATGCTTACCGCCGGCGCAGGCAAGGCGGGCAACTTTACGTTCCTCCTGGCCGAGTTCGACGCCGAGCATGTCGGCGATATATTCCGACATTTCCTTGGTATTGACCGTGCACTGACCAGGGTTGGCATCCCCCTTGACACACGCCTCAGCAAAGGCGCGGCAGCCGGGGCTACCGCAGGCCCCACAATTGGTTTGGGGCAATAGACCTTCCACCTCTTCGATGCGCGGATCTTCATCGACATGCAATTTGCGGTTGGCGATCGCCAGTGCAGCAGCCAGCACGATTCCCAGTCCACCCATGAAGGCCAGGGCTGCTCCAAGAAATATTACCAACTCGTTCATCTCAGTCAGCTCGCCTGATATTGGTTGAGCGGGAAGCCCGGGCTGCTGCCAGTGCGTCCGTCTTTGGTTATGTAATAGGCATCGGCACCTGGCGTGGCTTCGATCAGCTGCATGCCTTGCTCCGGGCCGAGCACGAAGGCAGCCGTCGAGAGAGCGTCGGCCGTGGTGGCTGTCGGGGCTACCACCGAAAGGCTGGCTAATTCAGTAGCTGAATAACCGCTGCGTGGATCGAACAGGTGGTGGTGTTGAAAATTTTCGGCAAAGCGGGTCTCGTAATCACCGGAAGTCGCCAGGCAACGACGGTCGAGCCGGGCGGCGCCGATTAGTTCCTGATGTTCACGTGGGTGCTTGATGCCGACTGTCCATTGCGTTTTGCCTGGCTTACGGCCAAGCGTGCCGACTTCGCCGGCATCGACCAGCGCGCTGGTGACCCCGGCCTGTTTAATTGCCTGGCAGGCGGCATCTGCGGCAAACCCCTGCGCGATACCATTGAGGGTCAGCTTGGTGTCTGCGCCGTGCAGGCGAATGTTCGAACTGGAGACTTCAATCCTGCGCCAGTCAACCAGGCGGCAGGCTCGGTCGATTTCTGATTGGGAAGGTAATTTGCCCGAGCTGCTGCGGGCGGCGTACAATTCCCACAATGGCTGGACGCTGACATCAAAGGCGCCGTCGGTGCGCTGCGCCAGAGCGATTGCCTGATTCAATACGGTGACCAGGTCACGATCCGGATTTTCCAAAAAACCATCACGGTTTAACCGGCTAAGCTGGCTGTGCGACCGGTACAGGCTCATGATGTCCTCGACCCGATCGATCGCTGTGACAGCCGCATCAAGTGCCGCTAAAGCCTGCTGCTCATTGTCATGGAAGATGGTGATTAAAACATCGGTTCCCAAGGCTTGGAACTGGCGCGAGAATTTCGCTAACTGCAGCGATCCAGCGCCGAAAGAATTGCCAGTGCCAAGACGCCACCCCAATACTCCCAGGCCGGCGCCGCCAATCGCACATGAGAGAAATTTTCGTCGATTCATATTTTGCTTATTGCCAAATTTAGGCTGCGTGTTGCACGCAGCTTCAGTGGATTGTCACTAATTAATGTAGGTAATTAGTGACTAGTTAGCAAAATATTAGCAGCGCTTCTAATAGGCAAGATTAATTTTTGTAATTTTGAATTTTTTTTGGAAAAGCAGCTTATTAATCCAATTTTGCTCTGAATCAGTTGGGCAATAATTTAATGAAACTAATTCGATGCACTCCTTTGTTTAAGCCTGCCTAACCAACGTTCCCCAGCTGCGCACGAAGCTTCGACATGACAGGAGTTCGCCCCACCGTGTGGATGGACGTGGGATTTTTATAGTCACGGCAAGGGTTCCGCCTTCGCTTGATGAAAATTTATGCTGATTGCTAATGCGGAGCTTCGGCGGACTGGCGGGAACTTTGCCCTCCAGCAGTGGAATGCTGGTTATTCGTATAGCGGGCCGTAGGCCTGGCAGGCGCGGAAGTCGGCGCTCTCGAGTTCAGCGGTACCGAAGGCGCGCCAGGCGCTCGGGCGGAAGATGCGGGCTTCCTCGACATTGTGCATGTAGACCGGGATGCGCAGCATAGCGGCTAACGTAATGTAAAGGTGGCCGACGTGCCCGGCGGTCATCACGCAGTGGTTGGCGCCCCAGTTGTTCATCACTTCGTAGGTCGAGCGGAAAGCGCCTGCGCCGGTGAGTCGTGGTGCGAACCAGGTGGTCGGCCAGGTTGGGTTGGTGCGTTGGTCGAGAGCGTCATGGACGTGGTCGGGCAAGTCGACGGTGTAACCTTCAGCGATTTGCAGGCATGGGCCGAGTCCGGCGGCGAGGTTGAGCCGGATCATGGTGGCGTCCATACCACCCTTGGTTTTGAAGCGGGTGCTCCAACCGCCGCCCGGGAAGTACTCGGTGATCGACGGGTGCCAGGAGGTATTTTTCAAGCTGGCTTGCATTTCTTCGTCAGAGATTTCCCAGAATGGTTTCATGGTCGGCTTGCCGTCGCTGCCGGTTTGATCGCCGGTGCCATCGAGCGCCGCCGGGCCGGAATTGATCAGGTGCAGCAAGCCGTCAGCCGCAGCACCCTCGAGTTGATAGCCGTCTGCGACACGGGCGACTGCAGCCGGGCTCCAGTAAGTACGCAAGTCGGCAAAGATCTGGGCGGAATTGGTCAGGAGTTGCCCGAACAGCATGCCGGCACCATTGAGGGCGTCATTTTCGGTGGCGACGATGTACGGAGCGCGTTTGCCATTCCAGTCGAAGGACGTATTGAGGATCGCCTCCATGAAATCACCGTTGGGGAAGTGGTCGGTCCATTGGCGCTGGCCCTGGAAACCGGCGGCGATGGCATAGTGACCATTTGCCTGTTCGCCGAGCCCCATCTCTGCCAGCTTCGGGTTGCCGACCATCAGGTCGCGGGCGATCAGAGCCATCTTGATCGAGTCCTCCCATTCGCTGTCGAGCTGTGCGCGGCTGCGCTTGGTATCATCGCTATTGTAGTCGTCGCCTTCGGGGCAATGTTCCTTGACCCAGGCGAGTGCACGCTGGAATTCCTCTTTGTCGTATTGCTCCTTGCGCATGCGGCCGGCGAACTCGGTCATATCGATGGCCTCGACACGCATCCCGAGGTAGCGTTCCCACATGGCGGGATCGACGACCGAGCCGGCGATGCCCATTGAGGTGCCGCCCATCGACAGGTAGGCCTTACCACGCATATAGGCAACAGCTAGTCCGGCACGGGCAAAGTTGATCAATTTTTCGACGATGTCCGGCGGCATTACTTCATCGCCTGCATCCTGGACGTCCTTGCCATAGATGCCGAACGCCGGGATGCCTTTTTGAGTGTGGCCTGCGAGTACCGCAGCCAGGTAGACGGCACCCGGGCGCTCGGTGCCATTAAATCCCCAGACCGCTTTTGGCCGGTGCGGATCCATGTCCATGGTTTCGGAACCGTAACACCAGCATGGCGTGACAGTGACGCTCAAGCCGACACCCTCACGTTGAAATTTCTCCTCGCA
>CAYUDZ010000072.1:0-13234 GCA_964443575.1 uncultured Chthoniobacteraceae bacterium
CAGCACCAAGTTTGCCGCGAACCTGGCACTCTGGTGGGGCGGCAACAAGGTGCCCACCATCGACAAGTTGGAAAAGGCCAAAGAGCTCGGGTTTGAGGCGGTGGAGTTCTGGGGCTATGGCAAACAGGACATCGATGGTATTGCGGCAAAAACAAAAGAGCTCGGCCTGAAAGTCGTGCAGTTCACCGCTTGGGGTGCCCCACTTGGTTCGGGCGAGAATATCGATGAATTCGAGGCAGGCATCCGCAAGGCGATTGAAGTCGCCCACCAACTGGATGCAAAGATGATGACCGTTGTGGGTCACCGGTGGGTGGAAGGCTACACACTGGAAGAACAGCTCGCCAACTATACCAAGGCCATGAAGCGAGTGGCGCCAATCTGCGAAGAGGCAGGTGTCATGATTATCATCGAACCCTTCAATCCGGTAGACCACGGCAAGAACGTTCTCAATGGTAGCCAGGCTGCGGTCGAAATTTGTCGCGAAGTGAACTCGCCCATGATCAAGATCAATTGGGACTTCTACCACATGCAGCTGAGCGAAGGCGCACTGATCCACTATCTGCGGGAAGGCTTTGATCAGGTGGGTTACCTGCAAATTGCCGACACCCCGGGTCGCCATCAACCCGGCACGGGTGAGCTCAATTACAAGGCAATCCTCAAGGCAGCCCATGACCTAGGCTACCGCGGATACGTCGGTGTCGAATGCCGCCCCAAGGGTACCGAGGAAGAGGCACTGCAACAATTGCTGCGCAACGTCTACTAAGCGCGATCCTTTGTCACAGAGTCCTCCCCGTTTTCATATAAAATGAATCGACGCACTTTCATTAAGCGGACCAGTCAGGCTGTTGCTGCCAGTTCGGTCTTTCCGCGCTTTGCGATCGGCACCCCCGGCACTGCCGCCAACAGCAAGCTCAACGTAGCATTTATCGGTTCAGGTGGTTGGATCGCCCAGCAACCATACAAGCAGGGCTGCGCGGAGGAAAACCTTGTTGCATTCTGTGATGTCGACCGGAAGAACAGTGCAGAAAACATGAAGAATTGGCGCACCACCCAACCTTTCTTTGAGGACTTCCGGGTGATGTTCGACAAGATGCACAAGGAGATTGACGCCGTCGTCGTCTCCACCCCGGACCACACCCACTTCGCCGCCACCCTCCTCGCGATGGAGCGAGGCATCCACGTTTTCACCCAGAAGCCGCTCACGCATAACATCTGGCAATGCCGAACCCTGGTTAAGGCCAAACAAAAATTCAATGTGATGACCCAGATGGGAAACCAGGGCCATGCCGGCTCGGGTATCCGTAAGTCGGTGGAAGCATATCGCGCCGGGATCATTGGCGATGTGAAGCATGTCATCGCCAGAAACAACTGGCCGGACTTCAGCGACAAGCATTTTGCAAATCCCACCGTCATGCCCCCACCTGCATCTCCAGTTCCGGACTGGCTGGAGTGGAACCTCTGGCTTGGCCCACAGGCAGATCGCGACTACTACGTCGACTACTTGCCGAAAAAGTGGCGTAGTTTCTACGATTTTGGCATAGGTGTGTTAGGTGACTTTGGTTGCCACACCTTTGACATGCCCGTCTGGGCCCTCGACCTTGACCCCCCAACAGCGGTTGAGTGCGTAAGCCGCAAAAAGTCACTGGAAGGGGTCATTCCAGCGAGTAGTCACCTCCGTTTCCACTTCCCGGCTAAGGGGCAGCGAGGCCCGGTAATCATGGACTGGTTCTCGGGTCCCCAGAATTGGGAAAAGGTTGGGCGTATCGAAAAATTCGGTGCAGAAAATGCCACCCACGCCGGACGTGCCTGCTGGATGGTAGGCGACAAAGGCTTGATAGGCTGCGGCACCCACGCTGGCCCACCGATGATTCTTCCCAACGAAGTTCGCAGAGACTGGCGAGAGAATCCACCTGCAGAGTCGATTCCCCGGGTCGAAGGTGGCCCGTTCCGCGAGTGGCTGCGTGCGATCAAAGGAGAAGGACCAGAACCCGGCTCCAACTTTGAGGTCGCCGGCAACCTCACCGAAATTGTCCTGCTGGGCGTACTGGCCGAGCGCTTTAATACACGGATCGAGTGGGATGCCAAAGCAGGCCAAATCACCAACCACCCTGAGCTAAACGCCTTCGTTAAAGAACCAGTCCGTGATGGCTGGAGCTTCGGCGATTACTTATGGGACGAAGGTTAGCCCGAATATTGCGGGCAATATTCGCCCATCGGGCCGATGTTTCTCGATGACATAGCGGTTAGCAGACTGTTGAAGAAGCGTGGGCAGTCACGCACTCACGCCCGCAGCATCGGTTCCGGCTCGGCGGCCTTGGTGAACTTGCGTTCGAGGGCGGGATAAATTTTCCACAGGCCAATTAAAATTGTTAGGCATGGGTACGAAAGAATCCACGGTCGTCCGGTCCCTGTCTAATCAAGCACATCTGGATCCCGAATACTTTGTCAATGATTGATTCTGTCAGGCATTCCACGGTCGGTCCGGCGATTGCACAACGCCCTTTGTCTAAAATCATGACCTGATCGCTGTAGCTCAAGGCCGAGTTGATGTTATGCATGATAACCATCACAGCTGCGCCACGCCCAGCCAGTTCACTGATAATTCTCATCACGTCATGGCGGTGTTTCAGGTCGAGCGCGGAAGATGGTTCATCAAGCAGCAGTGTCTTACCACTTACCTCTCCATCCATGCCATGGAGTTGCGCCAAGGTCCGGGCAAGTTGAACCCGCTGTTTCTCGCCACCGGATAATGTCGGATAATCGCGGCTGGCAAATTCCTCCATCTCTACCCGCCGCAGGCAGTCCATCACCACCGACTTGTCCAATCCCGATTCCTGCCACCCAAAAAATGGCGCCCGCCCCATCATCACCACTTCATAAGCAGTGATTGGAAAGGGAATATAGTAATTTTGATTTAGAGCAGCTCGCTTCCTGGCCAATTCAGCCAACGGTACCGACGCCAACTCTCGATTATCCCACATGACCCGACCACCGTCCGGGACTTGCTCACCAGTCAAGGTGCGAAACAACGTCGACTTGCCAGCTCCATTCGGGCCAAGTACTGCCAGTACTTGACCTGCTCGCACGCCTACACTTACCTGGTCAAGTATAACTGACGACTTGTATGCCACCGACACTGATTCAGCCATTAGCATGATTAGTAAAAAATTCTTTGCCGTTCAGAATTCAGCAGCCAGAGAAAAAAAGGCGCACCGATCACAGCGGTGATGATGCCCAGTGGCAGCTCTACCGGCGACAAAATCGTGCGCGCCACCAGATCGCTGACCAGAATTGTAGCCGCTCCAAATAATGCGCTACCGGGCAATAACACCCGATGGTCGGTGCCTATGAAAAGTCTTATGATATGGGGTACTACCAGGCCGATAAATCCTATCATCCCGGAAACAGCCACCCCGGCACCCACCGCAGCAGCACACAAAACAATGATCCAACGTTTCAAGCGTTTGATATCGACGCCAAGTTGCGCTGCTTCCGACTCTCCCAGAATGTAAAGGTTAAGTGGTTTGGCCAACCACGGCATCGCAACTAGCGAAACAATCAGCAATGGCATGACTAACCACACTTCGCGCCAGGTCGAAAACCCAAGGCTTCCCATCATCCAAAAAGTAATCGAGCGCAGTTCGTTGTCGTCGGATAAAAAAATCAGATAGCTCATGCAAGCAGCTAGCAAGGCATTAACAGCTATCCCGCAAAGCAGGAACGTGACCGCGCGGATCTGACCGTTTGATCGCGCCAGTAGGTAAATCAAGAGCGTCGCCGCCAAACCGCCGCCAAGCGCAAATATGCATAGCCCCAGAGCACCCGGCAACAACGCGCTTAGCGACCCAACACTCAGAAAGATGACGGCACCTAGCGCTGCTCCAGACGAGATCCCAATCAGGCCAGGATCCGCCAGAGGGTTGCGGAAAAATGCCTGTAAAATTGCTCCAGCCAGGGCTAACGCCGCCCCGACAATCATCCCCAGCAACACTCGTGGTAAGCGGATATCCCGCAACACTGTCAGTTCAGCCTGGCTCAACTCGCCGGTGAAACATTCCATTATAGATATCCCGGTTGGACCAATCTCCAGCCCGGCCACAGCAGCCAGGAGCAAAAGGATGACAATCACTCCCAGGCGCGCACCAGGGGCACGGGTATATTTTTTTGTCGCCAGGCTCACCGCGCACTCGCCTGAACTTGCTGGCCGTTTGGCTCGGGATAAAACAATTCGACCAAGTTGACTAATACCGAACCAAGTGACGGACCAAATCCAAGCATCTTAACCATATCGACACCATAGACGCGCTCACCTTGGACTGCCTGACCTGCCCTCAGCCCGGGATGGCTGAGCAACATGGCTGCCATATCATTACCTCCATGCGGACCTGCGCCACCACTAGGGTAAAGTATAAGGTCAGGATCCAGTTGCACCAAGGATTCGGTGCCGATCGCTTTAAAGCCTTGGAAACCCTTTGCGGCATTTTGCCCGCCCGCCATGGCAATCACGGTCTCAGCACCAGAGCCTTCGCCCGCACATAACAGCGTGCCACCGGATGCTCCGCTGAGCACAAAGAGGACACGTGGTTGAGTTGTATTGCTTTGGCGCTGCTCCAGCCGCTGCTCAGACAATTTCTTATCAGCATTCATCTGACTGATAAGCTCGCTGCCACGCTCAGGCTTTGCCAACAGCTTGGCGACAACGCTCACATTTTGGATCACGTCACTCCATGACTCCGGTTGTTCAAGTGTAACCATCTGAATGCCGGCTGCCTGTATTTGACTGAGCGCAGCTTGCGGTCCTGCGGAATCGGTCAAAATTACATGCGTGGGAGCTGTTGAGAGGACTCCTTCACTGGATGTCTGGCGATGGTAGTTCAGGACTTTCGCCTGTGGTGCATGCTCTTCGAAAACAGCCGCAGACAGGTCCATCCCGACCAGACGGCTGGCTTCACCGAGTTGAATAACCAACTCTGCTGGCATTGCCCCAAGGGTGACAATGCGCATCGCTTCATTATCAGTTTGAGATTTTGTAATTGGTGCGCAGCACACCAGTGCTGCAGCTACTAAAACAGATGGGTAGGATACTTCTTTGTTACTGTACATTATCTATGGTCTTTCAATTCCAACGGCCATGAACCGTTTGTCAGCGTCGTGGACGCGGGTATTGTCAGCAGCCGTTATTACCTGCTGGTTGCCGTCTGGCGTGGCGGCTGTGAACGCGCCGCCGTTAAGTGCTTGCGGGGTGCCGCCATTAGCAATTTGCAGCACTGTAGTGTCCAGTGCACCTGGCGAGTCACCTACTTTGACCACGTAGTTAATGTCTGTCCGGTCAAGCAGCCGTGTGAATTCGACGGTCAAATACTGGTCGCCGGTAGTACCAAAGTCGGAGCTATTAATGCCTGCAACTGGCACGACTCCACCGGCATCCACCAGCTTCGGGTTGCGTCCGAATGCATACTCCGCCAAGGTGCGCAGACGATCATTATCAAAGTCAGCTTGGTCCCCTGAAATCTCCGGGTTCTTTAGTTCTGCATCAGTGAAATTCTGTTGCAGGAATGTATTAAAACCGGTCGCTGCAGGGATGAAGACCAGCTGCAATTGATTACCATTCTGTGCCAGCGTAAATGTGCCTTGACCGAGTTCATTGTCGAATTCGGTGACATCAATCAACAAGTGCTCACTAATAAACCCGGTGATACCACCGCTCGCATTGACAATCGTCCAAGTGTACTGCAGTGCCTGCGAGAAATTGTCAGCCTGGCCGCGTTGCCCAGTGCCATCCAGCGAGACAATTTTAATTGTGAATGGGTTCGCCGAAGTGGCGTTGATTGTAAGCTGGCCAGTGACATCCAGCAAATCCCAGCCACTGCCCGCAGGGCCATCAGCATCGCCAACCTCTACTTGATAAGTGCCACCGCCACTCCAATTCATGCTTCCGACCGGCAATACTCCAGTGCTTGCCCCGGGCGCAACCACACCGCCACTCTTCACCTCGACAGTGCCCGCAGTGACACCCGTGCCACTCAGGGTTGAGGAGGTGGCACCGCCGGCAGGCTCTAACACAACATCACCTGCAAGCCCCGAACTATCTTGCACTTCCAGGCTTCCGCCCCTGACGACCGTGGTACTGGCATAAGTTTTGGCCGTTCCTGAAAACACGACAGTACCTGATGCTCCCTCGTTGATGAATAAGTCAAGGTTGGAGGCACCTCCAGTCACTGCTCCTTTGAATTCACAAATGTCATCTTCATTCTCTGCAAAGAGATGGACATTGGATGAGTTATTTTGAAGCATGACCGGCCCGCTGAAGACTGCGCCACTGGTCGTTCCGGACGCTCCCAGCCTGTGATCGAAGCTGCCACCACCAAAACTGATGCCACGGCCGATCGTCCGATCACCGGTAGCAATCAATCGCGCCGGAACTGTGATCCCTGAAAAAACGGCGCTATTGGCACCCACTGTCACATTGCTGGTAGCGTTGCCCAGCCCGCCACTGGCACCATTAGGAGCATCCTTAGCTACGATCAAATCGCCGCTATTTATGCTGGTGCTTCCCGGATACGAGTTATCGCCGGCTATGTACAAGCTGCCGGCTTGCACCAGCACCCCGCCGTTGCTGCCGCCAAAGGTATTATCACCCAGCAGCCTGAGTGTTCCCATACCGTCTTTGAGCATCCCGTACGGTCCGGAGATCACTCCGTCGATTGTTGTATTGCCGCCATCGAGATCAAAAACATTGTAGGCCCCGAATATGTAATCACCAAGCAAGGTGAAGTTGCCGCTGGCTGATGCCGGACTGGTCATCCCGGTATTCGAGGTAAGCGCCGCGCTGCGATCTATGGTGACATCAGCAGCAGTCTGAAAAATGATCTCACCAACCACCCGCTGTAGAGAGTCCGTGATAGTGACATCGGCTGCATTGATAAACCGGACATTGCCGTTCACTTGCGCGGGCGTCCCTTCGAGCCAGTTCGCGTTGCTGCTCCAATTAACGACGCCTGTCCCTTGCCAGCTCCGGCCTTCAGGAACCTCACTGCTGTATGTTGCAGCGGTATCAAGCGAGACTTGTTGAAAACTCATGCTACTGCCCTCAGCAGCCCATTCGATACGATAGTCGGATACTCCCAAACCGCTTAAATCCCACTGCAGCGCATTGCGGTTGCCGACTCCCCCGAACGACGACGAACTATTGCGGTACTCGCGGATATATTCATCAGGGCTGAGCGAAACCTCACCGATGCCATCATGATATATTAAACGTATCTGCTCAAAATCAACCAATGCCCCTTCAGCTTGAAATTGAAACACGACAGTCCCAAGCGCATAGGGTGTCGAGTCACTCAAGGTAAAATCAGTCGCTGCAGAAAAGCTGTAGATGTTCCCTGTCACGCCAGCTCCAATTATAAACGCTGCGTTAGTGTTTTGCTGGATCGTTGGATTATTGACATTCCAGAATGCCCACGGATCTGCCGGATCCGACCCGGCAGGTGGTGAGAAGCCAGCGGCTGAGGCTGACTGAAAACTTCCATTGGGCGCCGCAAAATCCGGATAATTGATACCCTGATTGGCTGCGTAAAACACCTCCCATGCCGAGTATTCAGTATCAGGCTGCCCATCAAACGATGGCACCAAATAGCCGGAGTACAGGAATTCCGCAGATGCCACACTGCTGGACAACAAAAAGATGACAAGTAAATGCCTGGCCGCAAGCCACCACCGGGCTGAGAATAATTTCACACAAGCCATGGTCTAACGCAGCCTCCCGCCCGAAGATGTTCTTTCAATCATATAGTCTGCATCGTCCTGCGCTGCCGCTCGGTGGCTCCATAGGCGCATGTCACGTAGCTCATCCACTGTGTTCATCCTGACACTGCCGTCGAGGTAAGCAATGATCGCCTTATTACCATAGCGGACATCCAGGTTCCCGTAATCATCCGGATCGGTAGCATCATTCCATTCAGCAGTACTCCACACTCTGCTGTGCAAGTTTGGAGGAGTTAAAATGTTGAATCCATGGATGATATCGCCAGAGCTAGCGACCATCCCGGCTGAAGCAAACACGATTGTTTTTGTCGCACCGAATGCAGTGGAAGTGATGCACTCCTCCCGGTTGATCACCGTCCCATCTGACTGCACGTCGCCACCGACAAAATAACGATTGATGCCAAAGGCAGGGTTCAGGCTAACCTGGTAATCATCGCTGCGATCAATTTGTTCTGCATTTTCCCCCACTAAAATGATGTCTTCAATTTGATAAGACATGTAGGCAGCCAGTCGAAATGGATAGCGGTTGGCAGCCGGCCCTGCGATCACCCTACCATCAGGTAATTTTACCTCACCCACTGTCCGGTCATACCCCGGCAGATATCGGCCATCATTCTCAGCTGCCGCAGCATGATAGGCCGCGACTAAATTTTTTGCCGCACTAATTTCCTTGGTCTTGGATGCCGAGTCCGAAACCTTAGCCACGACCGACACCGTAATCGCACTCAATATCGCAATCAGTGAAATGACAACGAGCAACTCCAGCAAAGTAAAGCCTGTAACCTTTTGTTCCATAGCTTGATTTCCCAATTATCCAGTTTTAGCGCTTGCGACGGCTACACACAGCACTCGCCAACCCGAGCAGTAACAGGAGCGCACTGGAAGGCTCAGGTACCGCACTCGGGTTGTTTGAAAAATCAACCGCCGTTCCATCAATCGAACTGAATGCAAAAGGCCCCGCATTAAATGATAGCTGCAGATCACTTGTCGGGGTCAGGTTCTCCCACACAAACTTGTGAATATAGTTGGTGGTCGACTCATTCACTAGCGCTGTGGTGGTGCCGCTGAAGGCGATTCCGTTAAGGCTGTTCTGATTATCATTCAGGACAGGATTTAATACCCCCTCCAACGTGTTATTCGTAAACTCTTTGATTTGTAGCACCACGCTTTGAGTAGCCGCAGAGCTAGTCAAATCAATCCCCCACAGCGTGAAGTCCGTGTGAATGTAAACCCGATCACCGCCACCAAAAATCCCTGCCGGACTCACCGTCGGCTGCGACTGCGTCAAAAATCCAGTCGCTAATGTCCCACCACTACTGTCTCCAGCCTGATTGAAAAATTGCGTGGTAGTGAACGTATCCCACACCGCAAATCCAGTGCCGACATCACCACGCTCCCAATCAAAAAAATCTGTCTGATACCCGACCTGCGTCGCCTCCACTCGAGCTGCCACCAGCACCACTACTAAACACATTAACCCTATCCCAATTCTTCGTTCCATTTTCATTCTCACTTCCTATATTTTGTTCATTGATTTTATTATTGCGAATGAGTCTCACCCGCATATAGAATCAGACTAATGCGAATATCTTAGTGGTCAATAAAAAAATTGAAAATGTGTCTCAGTCTCATTTTAGTCTTGATGTTTGCCACTGGATTAGTATGAATGCGGCGGAATATCTGCAGCAGCGAGATCGATAACGTTGCTGTGGACAGAACTTACTAACGACGAAATGAAGACAATGAATATAGAATCAGTATCCTTGAAAGATCAATGGCAGGCACTGCTCGCAGAACAGCCAAAAACACGTATCCGCGATGCGGCAGCTGTATTAGGGGTAAGCGAAGCAGAGCTATTAGCAACTCGCGTAAGTGATGGCGTGACCCGCCTGGCTGGTGACTGGCGGGAGTTACTTAAGCAAATGCCACGTCTTGGGCGAGTGATGTGCCTGACCCGCAATGAGGCAGCGGTGCATGAGCGCTATGGCGAATTTCGTCAAATCGACTTTTTTCATGGCATGGGTCAGGTGGTTGGTTCGGATATCGATCTGCGTTTTTTTATGCAGCACTGGCACTATGGTTTTGCCGTGACTGATCAAACTAAGGAGGGTGAGCGACAAAGTTTTCAGTTTTTTGATAGCCACGGCGACGCCGTCCACAAAGTGTATTTGCAGCCGGAAAGCAACTTTGGTGGCTACGGCGTGATTCTTAATGACTACCGTGCGCCGGAGCAGGAGGCCGAACTGGATGTTAAGCCTGCAGTAGCAGTCTCCCCTGAGCAGCCTGATTCAGCTATTGATAAGCAGTCATTTCAGCAGGGCTGGCTGGGTCTCAAAGATACCCATGCTTTTTTTCAACTGGTGCAAAAGCACCAACTCACACGCGAACAGGCTTTGCGTCTGGCACCGGATGGCTTTGCCCAGCCGCTGGCGCTTGCTGCACCGCGGCAGCTTCTTGAAAATGCTTCCTCCCACGGGTTGCCGATCATGGTCTTTATCGGCAACCGGGGATGCATTCAGATCCACACCGGAGCGGTGGAAAATATAAAGATGTTTGGCTCGGAGTGGTTGAATGTTCTGGACGCTGATTTCAACATGCATTTGCGGCTACCGCTGGTTGCGTCAGCTTGGAGGGTGTGCAAACCAACCATCGACGGGGTCGTGTCATCGGTAGAGCTATTTGCCGACGATGGGGAATTGATCACCCAGTTTTTTGGCAAACGCAAACCTGGTGAACCCGAGCTTGAGGAATGGCGTGCTCTGATTGACGCACTACCCGTGTTAAAATAATACTTTGTTAACTACTCGGTTTTGGAGTGCCGACAGAGCAATAAGCCAATAAAGCAGCTTGCCGATAGTCAACTCTGTCACACCCTTAGCATCGGTTCCGGCTCGGCGGCTTTGGTGAACTTGCGTTCGAGTGCGGGATAGATTTTCCACAGGCAGAACCAGGCGACCCATAAGGCCAGGATCGTGCTCACCACAACATCCGAGATGTGGTGGGCCTCCTCAAAGATTCTACCGGCCGGGATGATCGGCAGCAGCAGCAGCCCGAGCAGCGACCAGGGCAACCGCAGGAACAACAGTACGCCGAAGAAGCCGACCGCGGTGGCGGTGTGGCCGGATGGGAACGAATTGAATTTGCTTTTGCCAATGGTGAGTTTGCCGTCATAGACCGGGCCGTACCATCCTTGATCGACATGCTGGGCGGTCGGGCGGGTGCGTCCGGTGGTCAGCCGCGACATGTTGGCCAGGATGCCGGCCAGCGTGGAGGCCAGCATCATGCATAGCACGGCGCGCCGCATCGAGCGCGATTTGAAAGCAAAAGAAAGCCCGACCAATACGGCGCCGAATGCCATGAGCTGCGGCCAGTCGCCCCAATCGCTAATGAATTCTGCAGTATCTCTGATTTCCTCTGATCGGCTACCGGCAAATTCCCCGACTTCATCATCGAAGGCAAATGAGCCAAGGCTCAAAACCAGCGACAGGATACCCAAAATGATCAGCAGTAAACGGTGTTTCATGGCCGAGGAGATAACCGCTCGGCCGTTGAAACGCAATACCTGATGATGCAATGAGTTGACGTAAGTAACTGGCTCAAGAATAGTGCCAGCTCGAAAGCATGAATAAATCAACCTGGCTATCAGAGGAGTCTTTGCAACGGATCGGCCGCAGCCGGTTGGCGTTGCTGGTGTTTGTCTGCTTTGCCCTTTTCCATGTAAGCGGCACCTGGTCGCTGCCGTTGATCGACCGGGACGAACCAAGGTTTGCCGAAGCCGCCCGCGAAATGATCGAGCGCAACGATTTCATCGTGCCGTACTTCAACGATGAATACCGGTTTGATAAGCCACCGCTGATCTATTGGCTGATGGTCGGCTGCTACAAGACATTTGGCGAAAATGATTTTGCCGCGCGACTGCCGTCGGTGCTGGCTGCTGCGGGGATCTCACTGTTACTATTCCTGTGGGCCAGCGGTATCCAGAGTTCCTACCGGCTGGCGTTACTGGCAGCTGCCCTGTTCGGTTTGTGCCTACAAGCGTTCATGCACGGCAAAGCAGCCGTCGCCGACATGGTGATGATCTTTTTTATGACAGCTGCTTGCTGGAGCGGTTGGTCGTTAGTCGATCGTCGTCACACCCGACCACTGCAGCAACTGGCGCTGTGGGCATGCTTTGCCATTTGCCTCGGGCTCGGCTTTCTGACCAAGGGTCCAATTGCCTGGCTGCCGCTATTGCCGCTACTGGCCATGGGGGTGGTGCTCAAGCGTGGCTGGGTATTTCAACTGTACGGCTTAGCCAGCCTGGCCGTTGCTGCCGGTATCGTCCTGATCTGGGCGTACCCGGCACTGAAAATGACAGACGGTGAGTACTTCGATGTCGGCATCGGTAAGCACGTCGTCGACCGTTCACTAAAGGTCATGGAAGGTCACGGTGCAGGTAATGCATTCGGCTATATTGCACTGCTGCCATTGTATTTTATAACCGTCTTCATTAGCTTCTTCCCCGGTTCGCTGCTGTTGCCTGCGCATATCAGGACGGTCTGGGGGCGGCGCATGGATCCACTATCGCTCTACCTCTGCCTGCAAGTACTGCTGGTCTTCGTGGTATTCAGCCTGGTCAGTACCAAGTTGCCCCATTACACCTTGCCGGCCTTCCCGGCATTGGCCCTATGGGTAACCTTGACTGTGGGTAATTTAAAAAAATTGCAAACTCGTTTTGTGGGCGCTGCCAAGTGGACTGCACTCGTGCTGGCGGCGCTGTCATTATTTGCGTTCCCGCAAGTGGCTAAACTCATCCCGTCGCATGAATTCGCCGCCCGCACCAAAGACCTGCTCGACCCCAAGACCGGATTTGCCTCGGTCGAGTACGTCGAGCCAAGCCTGGTGTGGTACATGCGCAAGCACGTCGATGGTTTCCACCTGAAACGCAAGCCAGAGCAGGCCAAAGAATACATCAACCGCGATGGCTTCCGGGTGTTGGTAGTACCAACGGCCATGGTACCGGAACTCGGCGACCTGAGTGAAATGCAAAAATTTCAATTGGGTGGCCTGAATATTGCCAAAGGTGAGTGGCTCGAACTCACCATGATCGTTAAGGACGATTAGCACCATTTCCCATATTTGAAGCGTAATGCTACGCTATGACTGCAACTATGACCAAAGCCGCCGCCAATATTACTATTGATTCGATCGAGGATCTCTTGATTTCGATTTCAAGGTTGCTCGAACTAAAAGGTGAAAGCGGATTCAAGGTCCGCGCCTACGCCAATGCCGCACGGACCCTGGCCGGATATGGCGGCGATGTGGTTGCCATGGCCGGCGATGGTGAACTCCAGCAAATCGATGGTATCGGTGACGCGATCGCTACCAAATTGCAGGAGTACGTTACCACCGGTAAACTCGAGTACTACGATAAGCTGCGTGATCAGTTTCCGCCGGAAATTTTCCAGTTATTCGAGCTCGAAGGTCTGGG
>CAYUDZ010000073.1:0-2366 GCA_964443575.1 uncultured Chthoniobacteraceae bacterium
CGGGCGGAGTCGGCCGGCACGTTGGCACCGGCCTGGGCCATCAGCGTGATCAATGCAACCTGCCGGATATAGGTCGACTTGCCTGCCATGTTCGGTCCGGTAATCAGGAGCAGGCGGCAAGTTTCGGGGTCGATGCTGGTATCATTAGGAACGAACTTTTCTCCGCTCAGGTTTTGGTCGAGCACGGGATGGCGTCCGTTGCGGATTTCGAGGACCGGTTCGGCAACCACTTGCGGGCGGCAGTGGTCGAACAGGCGCGCGGTTTCGGCGAAGGCACCCAGAGTATCGAGTGCGGCCAGCGCTGAGGCGGTCTGCTGCAGTTGTCCGAGATCCTTCAGGATGAAGGTGCGCAGTTCAGCAAACAACTGTTGTTCCAGGTTGCGGGCACCCTCCTCGGCGCGCAGGATTTTACCTTCCATCTCTTTGAGTTCCGGGGTGATGAAGCGCTCGGCATTGGCCATCGTCTGCTTGCGCACGTAATCGTCCGGGACATTACCCAGATTGGCCTTGGTGATTTCGATAAAATATCCGAACACTGCATTGTATTTGATCTTGAGCGACTTGACGCCGGTGCGTTCGATTTCGCGAGTCTGCATTTTGGCCAGCCAATCACGGCCATCCCCCGACCACTGGCGCAGTTCGTCGAGTTCGGCATGGTAACCGTCACGAAAGACCCCGCCATCTTTGAAGGTGGCGGGTGGTTCATCGACCAGCGCTACTTGTAGTTTTTCGACGAGATGCGGGAGTGGGTGGATCTGTTCCAGCAGGGCTTTGGCAAGACTGGCCGGGGCTGGCGGTTCCTCCTGCAGGTTACCTTGGGGTGGTGGGGCAGGGCTGGTCAGGAGTTCCAGCGTGCTGCAAACCTGTGGCAACTGGGCCAGTGATGTTTGCAGAGCCAGCAAGTCCCGGGGGCTACCGGAGCCCTGGCTGAGCCGACTGACAGTGCGTTCGATATCGCGGACTTCTTTTAACAGCTCACGCAACCCGGCCAGCGTACGTGGCTGGGCCAACAGTTCGGCGACTACCTGATGACGGGCCACGATCGATGCAAGATCGCGTAGCGGGTGCAGCAGCCAGTCGCGCAGTGTACGAGCGCCCATCGGAGTCATGGTGCGGTCGAGTGCCTTGAGCAGAGTGGCTGTCTGCTCGCGTCGATTATCTACTAAGTCGAGGTTTTCCAAGGTAGCGCGGCTAAGTGCGACGTAGCTGTCATTGGCGGTGACTCGCAGGCTGCGGATGTGATCGGTTTGGCGGCGCAATTGATGGCTGACATAATGGAGGGCGGCACCGGCAGAGGCTACCGCCAGAGCGTGATCGGTACAGCCGAAGCCATCCAGCGAATTGACTGCAAAGTGGTCGCAGAGTAGCAGTTGAGCTTGTTCGGGCAGGTAGGTGTAGGAATCGTAGACTGTTGCTTTGGGATGGTGTTGGGCTAATTGCTGGTCATCATCCGGGATCAGCAATTCTGCTGGTGCGATGCGGGCGATCTCTGAGTCGAGAGTTTCGAGCGAATCGAACTCGGCTATCTGAAAGCTACCGGTACTCAGATCGAGCCAGGCTAGGCCGTACTTTTCCCCATCCCGGCAGATGCTGGCCAGGAAATTGGGTTTGGCATCATCGAGCAGGTGGATATCGCTGACAGTACCCGGGCTGACAATCTGGGTGATTTCCCGGTCAACGATTTTGCCAGCTTGCGGAGTGCTGACCTGTTCGCAGATCGCGGCCTTGACGCCGTGCTGGATCAGCTTGGCGATGTACCCCTCGGCGGCGTGGTAGGGGACACCGCACATCGGTATGCCATTGCGCTTGGTCAATGCGACATTCAGGATTCCGGCCGCCTCGTTGGCATCATCGAAGAACATTTCATAGAAATCACCAAGCCGGAACAAGAGCAGGGTATTGGCAGGCAGACCACGACGGATGCGCTGGTATTGCTCCATCATCGGTGTCAGTTTTTTCGCCATAGCAGTGAGGAATTGCCGTGACCGGCAAAAGGCTTCATTATCCTGCGTCAGGTGGCTGGCTTCAACCGCAAAACGTATTTAAATCCGGCAAAATTTGTAATAACGCCGACTAACTGAATTTTTTATAGCCATGTGCAGCGAAAGCAAACAGCTCCAAGTCAGAGGGCACCTTAATCAATTACGCGCGTGCAACAAATGCCCTGCGATGCACAAGCCGGTGGTGGTTGGCGAGCCGGTCGCCGGCAAGATCCTGCTGGTCGGGCAGGCGCCTGGCGTCAAAGAACCTGAGTTAGGTCGTCCATTTGCCTGGACAGCCGGCAAGACGCTGTTCAAATGGATCAAAGAAAGCACCGGGATGGGCGAGGAGGAATTCCGGCAGAAAGTCTATTTCGCCGCCGTCTG
>CAYUDZ010000073.1:2376-12930 GCA_964443575.1 uncultured Chthoniobacteraceae bacterium
CAAAAATCCCAAAGGTGGCGACCGGGTGCCGGATGCTCAGGAAATCACGAATTGTTCGAGCTGGCTGGAGGCAGAATTTGAGCTCCTACGACCAGAGCTTGTTCTTGCCGTCGGCAAGCTCGCGATCTCGCGATTTATCGAATTCCAGAAGCTGACCGAGGTCATCGGGACGATCCACCAGACCAAAAAATTTGGCTATGAGTTTGATTTGCTGCCGCTACCGCATCCCTCGGGTGCCTCGACCTGGCATCGGATGGAACCGGGCAAGACGTTGTTAACTGAAGCGCTGGAGTTGTTCAGCAAGCACCCGGCAATGAAGCAGCTTTTGCTATAGTCTACTCGTTTACGGAGATTCGGTGTCAGCAGTCTGGCTCTTCTGCCTTGACCAGATCCTTGGCGGGGTCGATGCCCCAGCGGTTGGCGACGTCGAGGTGGGCATCCTGAGGTGCCCAGCGGTCGGCTACGGCCGCGCCGACATGTTCGATGCTGGCGCCTTTCAAGTCCATGCAGCCGGTATTATTGCCGATCGCGCGGATTTCTGCGATTTCGTTCGTGGTTAGCTGGAGATCGGGGAGGGTGGCCTGTTCAGCGATCTTTGTGCCCAGTGGCTTGCCATTGATTTCCTCGATCAGCGTCGGCACTACCGATTCGACCGGAGCCTGGGACAGGTTCCAGATGCAGGCCAGTTGTAGCATGCTAAGTCCATGTCGATCGGCGAATGGCCGCAACTTCTCGATCTTCTTTTCGCCGGCCTCCACCCAGCCCTGCGGGCGGTATGTGCGGTGGTCTTTTTCAGCGAACTTATGGCCGGCCTTGACATCGTCGTGGAAAAGGCCGCCGCAATCGACGACCCGTGTCAGGATTTTCACATCATGTTTGCGGGCAGCTTCGAGGCACAGGCTTCCCGGCCACGGCTCCAGCGGGTTGAGGATGATCATTGCCCAATCGATCAGTTCTGAGAACTTTTCGAAACAGTGAATCATATCGAGGGTGAATCCATTTGCCGGTCCCGGGGCGATGCCCAGCCGGGCGGCCAACCCTGCTTCCTTGAGTGCAGCCATTCCCTGCCAAACGACCTCACTGGTGTAGCCGGTCAGGTCGGGGTTATGCAGCAACAAAAGATCAAATTGGCTAATGCCGATCCGGGCCAACGATTTCTCGGTCGCCATTAGCAGGTAGCTTGCGTACTCGTCCGGCCTGCGCAGGTTGGGATTGGTGAATCGCGGGTAGCCTTTGGAGCCGACGCGCTCACCGTCATAGAAGTCGTGGCCAACGCAACCAACGATACAGCATTCGTCGCGTGGCAGACCCTGTAGTGCTTTGCCCAACATCTCATCGGCTTCCCCCTGTCCGTAAACATCAGCAGTAATGAAGGAGTGGATACCGGCCGAGTAGGCATCACTGAGCATGGCCAGGAATGCGTCATCTTCCAACCGGCGACCGAAATGCATGTAGCGGCCGCCACTCCACAGCCCTAAGGCAGATTTAGTCAATTGCATCGTGTCACTATGCCAACGCGTGGGCAGTGATCAAGTGCAGAGAGCAATCAATCAAAACGAAGCATTGCAATAGGCTGTTAATTTGCGAAGTTTGTTGTATGGATGTTAAGGCCCTGTATCAGGAGGTGATCATGGATCATGCCCGTCAACCTCGCAACTTCGGTGAGGTTGATGATGCCGACGTGTGTGTGCATGCCGATAATCCGATGTGCGGTGACGACATTACAGTTTATCTGCACGCTGGTGAAGATGACTCAGTCCGTAGCGTCCATTTCTCTGGCAGTGCCTGCTCGATCTGCATAGCTTCGGCATCGCTGATGACGCTCAAGACCCGAGGTCAATCGCATGCAAAAGTACGCGAGTTGTCGCAATTGTTCCAACAGATGATTACTGGAGATGACTTTACCACTGAAGATCATGTCGAGTTAGGAGATTTACTGGCATTTGAAGGAGTGCGCCAATTTCCAATGAGAGCCAAGTGTGCCACCTTGCCGTGGCATGCATTGGATGACGCGCTGCAAGCGCTAGCCGAGGGTACTAAGACTAAAAATATCAGTGTCGAAGCATGAGTGAGGTAGCAATAGAAGCCAATGCCAAGCTGGGTGAACTGGTACGTGAGTTTCCCGGCATTCGCCGTGCCCTATTTCGCGCTTACCATATCGGTGGCTGTTCGCAATGTGCTTACGATGATAATGAGACACTGGCCGAGTTGTGCGCCCGCAATGACGGGCTCGATGTTGACCAGGTCGCAGATTACCTTCGCAATGCGAGCAAAGAAGACCTCAAATACCTGATCGAGCCGGCTGAATTAAAAGCTGCGCTCGATAGCGCCAATCCGCCACGCCTGCTGGACGTGCGGAGTCGCGAGGAATTTGAGGCGGTGCATATCGAAGGCAGCGAATTCTTCAGCCAGGAGATGATGCAGGGGATCCTGGCTGCTTGGGACCGCACCAAGCCGGTGGTCGTGATCGATCATGACGGTAAAAAGGGGCTGGATGCCGCCGCATTTTTCACCGGTCACAATTTTACTGACGTCAGGGCATTGCGCGGTGGGATCGACGCCTACAGCAGCGAAGTGGACCCCTCGCTGCCACGCTATGAGATTGAGATGGGTTGACTGGTCTCCAATCGCTGGTTAATTAGCACATTCTATGGAGCAAGAGCAGAACGAATTCGAACGCAAAGTGCAGCAGGCCCTGCAGTCACCGAAAAACGTTGGTGAGATGAGCGATGCCGACGCTGTTGGCACGGTCGGCAGCGCCGATTGCGGGGACATGCTCAGGATGTGGGTCAAATTTCGTGAGGGTGAAAACGGGCGCAAAGAAATTGATAAGGCCACGTTTCAAACTTTCGGCTGTGAAACCGCAATAGCCGTAGCAAGCATGGCCACCGAAATGCTCGAAGGCAAAACAACCGAGGAGGCATTGGCGATGTCTGGCCAAGAACTGGCCCAACCACTCGGACCGCTTCCGCCAATGAAAATCCACTGTGCCCAACTGGTCGAAGGAGCGCTACGCTCGGCGCTAGGTGAAGATGTTGCTGAGTCGCCGTCCACCAATGCTTCCGGGGCGACGTTGCTGGAGCAACTCAACCAGTCAAGCAATCCGGGCAAATCGATTAAAATTAAGAAATTTTCTGAATAACCGATAAACCGAAACCCTCGAATCTGCATGAAAACTGAATCTGCCGTCAAAGACCGCTACAGCGAAGCTGCCAAAGCCCAAGAGCCACAGCTCTGCTGCCCGGTCTCATACGATCCAAAGTACCTGGAAGCCATCCCACAGGAAGTCATCGAACGGGATTATGGTTGTGGCGATCCCAGTGCCTATTTGGAACCTGGTGAGACTGTGCTCGATCTGGGTTCGGGGACTGGCAAGATTTGCTTTATTGCCTCTCAGGTAGTCGGTCCGCAAGGCAAGGTGATCGGTGTGGACATGTTGGATGACATGCTTGAAGTGGCGCGACGCAATGCCCCGGTGGTCGCCGAAACCATTGGGTTCAGTAACTTGGACTTCCGTAAAGGGCGTATCCAGGATTTGGCACTGGATTTGGAACTGCTTGACCAGGAATTGCAGCAGCGACCGATTACCGACGCTGCATCGTTTCTGGCTGCCGATGATCTGGCAGCCGACCTGCGGGTGAAGAAGCCGCTGGTGGATTCAGATAGCGTCGACGTGGTAGTTTCCAATTGTGTCCTGAACCTGGTTGATCCAGCCGCCAAGCCTCAGCTTTTTGCAGAAATTTTCCGTGTTCTCAAGCGTGGCGGACGGGCGGTCATCTCGGATATTGTGAGCGATGAAGAAGTGCCGGAACACATGCAGAATGACCCTGAGCTTTGGAGTGGCTGTATCTCGGGTGCACTGACAGAAGAAGGGTTTATCAAGGCATTTGAGGATGCCGGGTTCTATGGAATCGAGACGCTGAAGTTTGAGGATGAGCCTTGGCGGACTATCGAAGGTATCGAATTTCGATCGGTCACGATCCAGGCATTCAAGGGCAAGCAGGGTCCCTGTTTCGAGCGTAACCAGGCGGTCATCTATAATGGCCCATTCAAAGAGGTCCTGGATGATGACGGCCACCGGATGGAGCGTGGTGTGCGTTACGCGGTCTGCGACAAGACTTACAACCTGTATAGAAAAAAGCCGTACGCCGAGTACTTCAATTTTGTCGATCCGCTGGAAGAGGTGCCGCTGGATGCCGCCCAACCATTCGATTGCAACCGCACCACCCGCCGCCACCCCAAGGAAAGCAAAGGGCAGGAATACAATGCGACGACCGAAGCCAATTCACAATGCTGTGACGGCGGCAGTTGTTGCTAACCTGGGAAGCTAAACGATGCATCGTGGCAGCGAATTATCAGGGACTGGAGACTTGTTCACTCCGACCCTCCAAAAACGTGGTTTGGATCTCAGGCGCAGCCAGACAGAAATTTTGCAGATCAATGTCGGCAAACTCTGTAATTTGACCTGCATCCACTGCCATGTGAATGCCGGCCCCAAGCGCAAGGAGATTATTAGCCGCGAAACCGTTGTGCGAATCCTCGATTGGCTGGAGGGCACAGATATCGCGACCCTCGACTTGACCGGTGGCGCACCGGAAATGGTGCCGGACTTTCGCTACCTGATCGAACGTGCCCGTAGCATGCCGCATGTTGACCGCATCATTGACCGCTGCAACCTGACCATCCTGCTGGAACAGGGGTATGAATGGTTGGGCGAATTTTTGCGTGACAACCGGGTTTCGGTGGTTGCCTCGATGCCTTGCTACAGCCCGGAGAATGTCAACGAGCAGCGTGGCGATGGTGTTTTCGACGGCAGCATCAAAGGCCTGCAGTTACTCAACGATTTAGGCTATGGCAAGGATCCCGCACTGGAATTGGATCTGGTTTATAACCCGAATGGTGCTTTCCTGCCCGGCGACCAGCAGGAGTTGGAGGCGGATTATAAACGCGAGTTGGCTGCCCACTTTGACATTGTTTTCAACCAGCTGTACACGATCACCAACATGCCAATCTCCAGGTTTAAGTCGTACCTGAAAAATAACGGCCAACTGGAAGAATACATGCAGTTACTGGTGGAGTCGTTTAACCCGGCAACCGTCGATGGCCTGATGTGCCGGAATACGTTGAGTATCGGCTGGCAAGGCGAAGTCTACGACTGTGACTTTAACCAACAGCTCGATATGCAATGGCAGGATGACGATCAGCCCTTGTTTCTCTGGGACCTCGATCCGGCTCAGTTGGCAGGCCGCGAGATCGCGGTTGGCTCCCATTGCTTCGGCTGCACCGCTGGCTGTGGGTCATCGTGCCAAGGCGCGACGGCTTAGCAGACTGTTGAAAAACCGTGGGAGGCCGCGCGCTGAGCGTGATGGGGGTGAAGGCGAGGAACCGAGCGACGAGCATCCCTGCTTCCGGCTCTAAGGAGCGAGTGACAAAGCCTACCCTCCCATCCCGCTGCCGCCCGGAGGGTTGCGTCGTATTGGCCGGTGAGCTTCGTTTGTTGCCTGCGCGTAAGAGATCAAGTCAGGTAGGCTGTCTCGCTACGCTCGGCTCTCATACCGATTCCGAAGATCATAATCGCAGTCGTAATCGTGACCATAACTTGGATCCACAGCTTGCAGTTGGTGAATATGATTACGATCAGGATTACGATTCCGAATCCTCATTTGCGCAAAACTGTTTAGAGATAGTATCAGTTGCTAACTATTCGACAGGCCTGAGGTAAGGTTCGATGGCGCGTGCGGCAGAATTATCAGTAACGAAGCGGTCGCGGTCACTGGTAGCAGAGAACAGGTACAGAGCATAGCCACCGAAACCGCCGCCGCAATACTTGCGGGCCAGTGCACCGGATGCCTCGATGAGTGGCTGCATTCCTTCGGCCAACTGCGCCTCATAGCTCATGGCTGTCCCCTTGGCTAATTTTTCCAAGTCATTGTTTTCGACGCCTGCAGCGGCCATTTTGCCTGCTGCCGCAATGGCATCAAATGGTCGCTGTTGATCGACGATGGCTGGCGTGTCGTGGTCACTGCCGGTGAATAACAGTGCCATCTTGCCGCGCAGGATTTCTCCATCGCGCTTGAGTTGCAGCACCGGAAGTTGACCGCTTTTCCAGACGCATAAGCCGGACTCTTTGATGATCGCCGGATCCTGCCAACCCACGCCGAGGTTCAGCTCACTATCGATTCCGCTCTCACCGTTGAGCAGCGCCCAGGCACCACTGCCGCCCAAACCACTGCGCTTTTCGTATGGCCAATCCTTGAGGCTTACTGTTGGAGAAATAGCACAGTTGACAATATAGCCACCCTGGCGGGCAAACTTTGGTACATCGAGCCAGCCACCGGCAAAGTCAACCCGCAGCGGTGACTGGTCTGGAGCCTTAATCCAACGGACAATCCCGGAGGTAGAGACCGGCGGAAATTGTGGCGGTGTCTTCGGCAGGCGGTAGTATGTGGCTCCGATCTCGTCGCATAGCCGTTGTTTTATATCCTCGTACTGATCGTCCTCGGTGACTGCGAGGATGTCCGGGCGCAGTTCGCGGAAATGATCCTGAAAATCCAGCCCGAGATCGGTATTTTCACCGATGACAACATGGTCGACGACGGTTAGTGCCTGAATAAGCGCCAGCTTATGCTCTTGCGGTAAGGAGGAGCGGCGTTGTTTATGGTGCCAGAGGACGTCGTCGGAAGCAAAGCACACGGTCAAGTGGTCACCAAGTGCACGCGCTTCGGTGAAGAACTGGATATGCCCTGCATGGATAATGTCGTAACAACCAGAGACAAAAACTTTTTTCATACAAACCGGCTCCAGTCCAAACTAATGCCAGTAGCTGCGCAAGCTCTAATGCAATGCTTATCGACTTGGCTGGTGGTGCCTGTGTCGTTCTAATTTTCTCACTCACTATGAAAACAATACGCAACTTGTTTGCAGGCAGTTTTCACCTTCTGGCAGCAATGCCAGTGACCATTGCACTGTTAAATCGAACAGCCGATGCTGCCACCAAGCCTGTTGCAGCCGCCGGCAGGGCCATTGACTGTTGCTGCCATCGTCGCCCAGCGTCTGTTACAGCTGAGTCTCGAGCCACCGTTGGTGCGCGATTCCGAGTAAACTCGCAACGATTCTATTGCAGGTTGTTACTATTTGGTCAAGAGTTGGGACTGCATGAAAAAGCAGTTGCTCATATTGTTGGTTGCCTCTGCAGGTGCAATTCATCTGTCTGCAGCTGAGTGGGAGTCATTTCAATTTGCGGAACTTCGGGACGATGAGTACTTCGACGGTGACAGCTTCCATATTTATACCAAGCGTGAAGGAGCGTCGCGTGGCCATACCTATCATTTCCGGCTGTACGGCGTGGATTGTCCCGAGACCGATAGGAGTGTAGCCGAGCGCAATGCCCAGCAAGCCAAGCGCATGGGAGTCGATGTTAAGGAGATTGTTGAGTGGGGCAAAAAGGCAAAGAAGTTTACCAGGAAATTTCTAGATGATGAATTTGTGGTCTGGACCAAAAAAGAAGGGGCTTTGGGCAGGGACAAAGACCGTTACTATGCATTGATCAGCAAAGAAGTCGACGGCCGCATTGTTTGGCTGCATGAGGAATTACTCTTAAATGGTCTAGCCAGGGCTTACGGACGTGGTGTCAAGTTCCGTAACTCAGACGCCAAGGCGTATTGGGATTCGAGCAGGGAATTCAGCAATGACTGCCGCTCGAAACAAAACCGTGCCCGTCAGGCCAAGGTAGGTATCTGGCAGGATCGCGATGAGGATGAGTTTGATGCATTTTTCGGAAGCGATTGATAGGTTTCGATAGTAGCCATCAAGCTTATAACACCCTGCAGACTAAATAACCTGCTCCAGCTCGGTAGCCGACACATCCTTGCAAGTCTGGAAGAAAGTATTCTCGCCATCCTACCAAGTTACGGCATGCTGTGACTGGTAGTCTGAGCATTTCCACAGGTGGAATTATTTCAACCCTAAAGCTAAGAAAAAAGGACCCCGCCATGCCGGGCGAAGGGGATCGCGCGACATGGCGGGGCGTTGGGGGAAGAAAACTGCTATTATTCTACTTCAGATTCGATTACTTTTTCAAGTTTTTTTATGTCTGCGGCAAACTTTCTGATACCTTCTGCGGTCTTCTCGGTTGCCATGGCGTCGTCATTGAGTAGGTAGCGGAATGCTTTTTCATCCAGTTGCAGGCGCTCGATGTCCATGTCGGCTGCAGCTTCGGCATCCAGCTTGCGGCTGACCGGGTCATCAGACTGATTTAATTCTGCAAGCAGGTCAGGGCTGATAGTAAGTAAATCACAGCCTGCCAGTTCCACGATCTGGCCTTTGTTGCGGAAGCTGGCACCCATGACCTCGGTCGGGTAACCAAACTTTTTGTAGTAATTGAAAATGGTGGTTACTGATTGGACACCTGGATCTTCTGCGCCGGTATAATCTGTTCCGGTGCTGGCTTTGAACCAGTCATAGATGCGACCAACGAATGGTGAGATAAGCTGGACTCCAGCTTCGGCGCAGGCGATGGCTTGAGCCAGACTAAAGAGCAGGGTTAGGTTGCAATGGATACCTTCCTGCTCCAGTTTCTCCGCGGCGCGGATGCCTTCCCAGGTAGAAGCAATCTTGATCAGTATGCGCTCGCGGTCGATGCCTGCATCCTCATAAAGGGCAATCAGTTGGCGGGCCTTGGCGATGGTGCCATCGACGTCAAATGACAGCCTGGCGTCAGTCTCGGTCGACACTCGTCCGGGTACTATCTTCAGGATTTCTAGGCCAAAAAGTATCAGGACGTGATCGATGATCGATTCGACTTGGGCGGCACCCGAGAGACTATTGTCGCGATCTTTGATTGCCTTATCCAGCAACGGGCGGTAGGCATCCTGCTGTGTTGCTTTGAGTATCAGGCTGGGATTTGTGGTGGCATCTTGTGGCGCATAAGCTTTCATCGACTCAAAGTCGCCGGTGTCAGCCACAACCGTGGTGTATTGCTTTAGTTGATCTAGTTGGCTCATAAATAATTCAGGCAACACTGTAATCGATAGTTTGTCAGCTGCAATCTGAAATATTTCTGACTATCGGAGGTTGTCAGCGCGTCATCCGGGGCGTAAAAACCACTTGTTGCCAATCGCGCGCTACTTCCATTGATGGAGGACACGGAATTGTTGGCCTGCATCATGCGGGTCCAGCAAGCGGTAGTCGGTTTGTGATTTGACCTTGTGTGGTGCCTGCTCACGCAGGAAATCAGCAAGCGAAAGATGTCGTTCCGCATGCAGCCCAAGTAGCTTCCCATTATTTACAATATCGGTAAAATTGACATCGGCGGTGATATCCTGGTAGCCCGGGCGTTCGTAGGCTTCATTGCCGCTCATTAGCATGTGGTGGAAGTAGGCCCGCAGGGTGCCATGTGGCCTGCGCTCGTACATTTGAGGAAAGTCACCGCCGTAGTCAATCGTCAGCATATCGAGTGACTCTGCTGCCGGCACCCATTGTTCGAGCCAGTCCAGGTAGCTGGCATGGACCTCAACCCGCTGGCCGTCATCAGGTTGCCAGTTGAGAGCGCTAAATTGCCAGATTGCCGGAACCTGGAAATCCGGTTCCTGCAATGTTTGGGTGACCGTGCCATCGGCAGCAACTGTTAAGCTGACTTCCTGCCAGCGATCCATGTAAAATTCCAGCACTTGGCACGGGAAGGCATCGACCAGTTCATTATGGATGACGATTGCTTGCGGGGCGTGATTAATGGCGTCCGGCATGGTGTCATGCCAGGTAAATTTATTGGCATACTTTGACTGCTGCTGTTTTGAGCGCAGGGCGGCGGATGATTCGACCAGGTGGTAGCAGTACCTGCGACGCCCAGCCCAGCCCAGCGCATCATATATTGCGGTAGCCAGTGAGGCGTCTCCTGCGCCTACTTCAATGATATTGCGGTGTTTGCGGCCGTGCGTACGCAGGCGTTCCAGCCAGTTGACGATAGCGATTGCGGGCAGCTGCGAAACCAGCGGGGCGGTTGTAAAGTCGCCGCTGCGACCAATTGGGACTTTATCCTTACGGCGGTAGTAGCCATGCTCGGGATGGTACAACGCAACATCCATGAATTGCCGAACGGTTAGTTTCCCGCCATACTCAGCCAGGATGAAATCAATGATGGCAGGTGCAGTCATTTTTCTGGTCTCGCAGGTTTTACTTTTATCGGGGTCGCCGGCGACCACCGCAACTACCCCTGATGATGCGGTAATGAAACCTGCTGTCCAGCGGATTATCGGCAAGCCGGATCATGTGCGCTTTGATATTCGTGCGCTGGAGGCATCCAATAGGCTTAATGAGTTGCTTAAGCCGCTCATGGATTCGCTAAAGTTTGCCGAAGGCCCGGCGTGGAGCCCCGAGGGATATTTGATATTCAGCGATATCCCACCGAGCTTGTTGTATCGCTGGGAGCCAGTAGATGGCATGTCAATTTTTCGTGACCCCAGCAACAAAACCAATGGTAATTTTTTTCTGCCGGATGGGTCATTGATATCCTGTGAACATGGAGCGAGAAGGTTAAGCCTCACGGCTCGTGACGGC
>CAYUDZ010000074.1:0-6534 GCA_964443575.1 uncultured Chthoniobacteraceae bacterium
GCAGCACGACCTTGTCGACAAAATTGATATCCATCGTCATGTGATTGGCATCGCTTTGCTCAAGCAGCGAACCTGCTCGCTGCATTGCCGAGCCAAGCACTGAGCTGCAGGCTGCTATGGCCTCGGTCTCCACCGGGCAACGGTAATCAGCTATCGCCAGCCCGGCGTTGTCAGCCAACACCGCTCCGTGGAATCCACCACGCAAACACATGCCTTCAAGAATTTCCTCAATCCTCTCACCTTTTGATTCTTGCTGGCGGTAGCCGGGTGTTTGGCCACGCTGGTCCTGCGGCAACGAACGTGGCACCGGATCAAGTTGCCGGGCAGCCGGTGCTGGCCTGGCCGTCACCTGATCGCGAGGAGGCTCGACAATTGCCCGTTGGTCGCGCCGCGGCTCTGTGGCAGGACTGGGCAGCGCCGTAAGCATACCAGTCCGTGGCACCCTGCGCCGTAACGAGCGCCCTTTGGTCTGGAATCGCTCCAGCAGCTGAATTGCATCCTGAAATTCAGAAGAGCTGGCGAGATCCATCCTGCTCCTCCGGTTTCTTCTGAACTCTTTCCCGCTCGCGTAACTCCATAGCTAAATCAGTGAATAGACGATCCATGTCTTCTGCATCCGGCAGCAAAGCCGCAGGCATTGCCTCATAGCTTGATTTTGCGAGGGACTCCGAGTAGGGAATCACAGTCTCCAACAGTACATCTGTAGGCAAAGTCGCTTCCAGCTGCTGGTAAATCGTCCGCTCCACCTCACTGCGCACATCAACTATAGAAAGCAATACACCTTCCAGCACCAACTGCGGATTAGTACTTTCTGATATGTGGTCGATAAGCTGTAGGTAGGATGAAATGGATTTCAGTGAAATAGCCGAGCAATTACTCACCAGGACAGTTCCCTGGGATGACTTCAACGCAGCCTGGACGACACCACCCAAACCCGCCGGGGCATCAAGTACCACATAGTGATATGTTTTGGTTAGCTGGTTAAGCAACGCGACCAGGCGCCCGTCCCAAGCCGCCTGCTCATAATGCGGTATGCGCTGCGGCGACATTTTCCCAATCCCGGCGACTGCAAGCGCACCATCCCTGGACTCCGCCAGTATATCATCTGCCAGACAGTCACCCAGCAGCGCGTCAATCACTCCCAGTTCGGTAAAATTCCTCAGATTCACGGCGATGCTGGTGCCGCTTTGCGGGTCCAAGTCAACTAGTAGCGTGCGCACTCCAAAACGCCCCATGGCATAAGCCAGGTTGAGGGCTATGGTTGTTTTCCCAACACCACCTTTCTGGCTACCTATAGTTAATACTCTGCCCATAATTATGCGGCTTGCCCACCTGGTTCCTTACTTAACAGTTCAGCAACACGAGTTGCATTCGATTTAATATCTCCGGGCATCCTGATAATTGCGTCACGTACGGTTGTTTGGTGTTGGTCCAGGGATGGGCCTGCGTTTTTCAGCTCTACGTTACTTTCGAGATTGTCTATACCGCCAATGGTTTCAACAATCTCATCAATCTCGCTGGAACAGTCAAGCAGAAGAGAATCTATACCAGCCTCATCACCATTGGTTGCGACGTTGGTAGTAAAATCGATACGAAAGCTGCCGGTCGAGTAGAATAGCAGACGCATCAAACCACTGCGGCCACTAAACTGATCAACTTTGGCATCCAGAAACTTGCCATTTTTAATTTGGATATTCCCCGGCGGGCCTTGTTTTGAGGAAAGTTGGATGCTGGCAGTTTTTTCACCCAAAGCCAGTGTTTGCAACAAAACCGGCAAGGGAATACTATCCAGCGATCCATTGACGCAGTTTTCTACCATCAAATAGCGGTGGCTTCGGCGCAGCACCACTTTGATGCGAGCCAGTAATTCGGCACGATCAAATGGCTTGGTCACATAATCTTCTGCACCCATTTCGAGCGCTTTGACCTTCAAGTTGGGCCGGTCAAAATTCGATAAGAAAATAACAGGAATATTACGCCAGTCCTGGTGCTGCCGGATTTCTTCCATTATCGCAAAGCCGTCTTTGCCGTTGAGCTGAATGTCGAGCAGTATCAGGTCGATGCGTTGTTTGCGTAATTGCCCGAGCGCTTCTTCGCTGTGCTTGGCAGGAAATGAGTCGAAACCAGCCAGTGAAAGGTATTCACTGATCAATTCTGAAATCGAGTGGTCGTCATCGACGATCAGGACTGTGTATCCTTGCTGCATCAGCTAAGCGAAATAATTATAATATAATAAAGTCTGTCAAAATCAATAACTTGCAACATTTTGCAGATATTCACTGTATTTTTTCATTATCTGCTGCCAATGCGAAAGCAATTGCTGGCTACCGCCGAGCTGCTGCATTGACTGCGGGTTGACTGCAGTTTCGGCTGATACTTTCAGAACCAGTGGATTGAGCGCCATGTTGCCTTCTGGTTCGTGCAATTCTTGTGGCAGACAGTCACTATCAGCATCAATCAAAATAGCAGCCGGAATTTCCTGGTTGCAGAGCTGGTGGAATGAACTTGCATCGCTGGAAATAAAGCATGGCACTTCCATACGCTCAAAGAAAGTAAGCAAGTTCTTGCACCACTTCTCTGAAGGGTCATGTAACAAAACCGAGTGAATGCTGTCATAAAACGCGGTGTAACCTAGCGGCAAGGTAGCAACCATGCGGCAGCCTCCCCGCTCACGGTTTTCCGCTATCAGGGTACCGCCGTGTAGTTCCAATATCCTGCGCGCAATTGCCAACCCCCAGCCAATGCTGCCGCTAAATTCTTTGCCACTCTCAATCTGTTGATAAGGTTCAAAGATTAACTCCAACTGATCTTCAGGGATCCCCGGCCCCTCGTCCTCAACTGTGATCCGCGCAAGCCCAGTGCCAATATTGGTAACGGTGACAACGACGCCGGTTCCCTCTGCAGTATACTTGACCGCGTTGGACAGCAGGTTGCCAATTGCCTGCTCGATCCGAAGCGGATCATAAAACGCGGGGACTGCCGGTCCACCGGCTACCAGTTCCACACCGGTGAGGCGCTGGGTGGTGCCTGCAGAGTGCGATTCACACAGGTTACGCAACAATGAAATCAGGCTCCCACGCTGCAGGGAGATGGTAAGTTTACCGGCATTGGAGCGCTGAAGCTCAAGGAAATTCTGCACTAACTCTAACATGCTACGGCCGCCAGACTCGATACTTTTCAGTTTTTTGGACAGGGACTCGTTACCACCATTTTCCTTATTCAGTTGCAGGGCAATCAATTCGGTATAGCCAAGTATCGATTGGAGTGGCGACTTGAGGTCATGGACCATTATTTCCATCATTTGGATACGGAAACGGTTCAGTTCCTCGAGCTTCTCGTTCTGTCTTTCGAGTTGCTCCCGCACTGCAAAATGGCTGGTCATATCCCGGGTTTGACCAAGGTATCCTTGAATCCGACCGGAACCATCACGGACTGTGGTAATAGTTTGCCAGACCCTGACCAACTCTCCATTCTTGCGCCTGTTGATCAATTCCGCACTCCAGGTTCCTATGTCCCGGTTAACCAAGTCCTGCCACATCCGCTGGTAAAAACTGCTTGGCTGGAGACGCGAGTTAATCACCCGCGGGTTCTTGCCAAATAATTCACCCAGCGAATACCCGTATATCTTGCGCCAGTTGCTACTGGCCGCCAGCAGATTGCCGGCAACATCCGTTATCACCGTCGCATCAGAGCCGCGTGCCAGTGCAGAGTATGTTTTTACCAACTCTTCCAGATATTCTGAGTCGCGTAGTTTCTGCCTTGAGGCCAACCAGATATTCTCATCTTCACGAACTATAAGCAGGATCGATGCTTTCCCATCCAGCTCTATCTCTAGTACGACACCTTCTTCTGCGGCCAAGCTACCGGCAACCGCAGCGATCTCTTTAGTCAGGGAGGGGCCGTAAGGTTCAATTTCAACTGGCGGCTCCCCGAGCGTAATTTGCGCCACATGCCAGCGTGCTGAATTATGCCCTGCCAAGTCGATCATTGGTAATCTTACATTACTAATTTATCAGAGTTCTCAACAGGGAAATATAATCAGGCAGCGGTAGCGCACCTGATAACCCTTTGCTGGATTCCGGTCAAAATTTCCCAGGGAATAGTATCCGCCAGTTTGGCCAAAGACCATGCCGCTATCGAATGATTACCGTCACTACCCAAAACAGTCGCAACATCACCAGCCTGAACCTGCTCGAGGGCAGTGACATCAACCATGATTTGGTCCATCGTGACACGACCAAGTAACGGGCAAGGCTGTCCGTGAATCAACACGTAGGCACCTTTACCGGAGAGCGAGCGCGGGTAACCATCCGCGTAGCCAATGGCCAAAGTAGCTACTTTGGTAGGTTCTGTGGTTATGAATGTTCTCCCATAGCTGACGCCATGACCTGCGGGTAACTCTCGCACCAGCGTCACCCTGGTCCTGACACTCATTACCGGGTGCAAGTTGTTGTCACCCTCAGGAAATGGATTAACCCCATAGAGCTGCAAACCTGGTCGCACTAAGTCCTCAGCAGATGCCGGAAAATCAATAATGCCAGCACTATTCAAACAATGAATTGCCGGCATGCGCGGAAAGTCCCGGCGCAACTGCTTGATCAACTGAGAAAATTCCTCCAATTGCCTTGAAGTAAACTGCTTGTCCTCGTCGGCAACCGGCAGATGGGTGGCAAGTGCAGTCACCTTCAGCACGCTTAAAGCGTTTGCATGCTGGACCGCGGTAGCTATTTGGTCTGGTAAAAATCCTATTCTACCCATTCCGGTGTCGATTTTTAAATGGACGTCCAGCGTTTTTCCTGCAGCTGCAGCCGCCGCTGCAAAGCCGTCGATTTCAGCCATGGTTGATAGTGATGGAATCAAACCGTATTCAACGACTTGCTCGCGCTCGGCGGGCAAGCATGGGCTCAACAGCAATACCGGCTTGGTTGTCGGTAAGCGCTTGGCTTCACCGATATTAGCAACACCGAATAATTCGACATAATCCTCAAGCACCGGAACCACCAGCTCGGCACTGTGCCCATACGCATCAGCCTTGACGATGGCCAGCAAACCAGCCGGCGCCACCATCTCAGTGGTCAACCGCGCATTATGCCTGAGCGCATCCAAGTCAATTTCTGCCCAGCAGCGGATCTTTGATTCAGGAAAATCAGCCATCTTTCTAAGCAGCTTGTTCCCTTTTTGCTCTGTCCGCAACAATGGTGAAAATAGCCATGGCTATCAACACGACATTGCGCCCGAGCGCTATGATCAAGTCCTGCTGTGCCGACGGTGATGCTTGCGGACCAAAACACCCACAGCCAATGTCCAGACCGCGGGCCATGGCCGATACCAGCGCGGCCGAGAATATAATCAGCAGTAAACAGGTTAAAAGCCTGGCAATGGTAGGTTGCCAGGGTATCAACAACCATAGTCCAAGCACAATCTCGAACCATGGCAGGATACGCGCTACCCAAAGCGATGCCTGCCAGGAAAGCAGCTGGAAATTCCACACGGCTAGCACAAAGTCATCCGCTGCCATGATCTTGGCAAGGCCCGCTGCGAGAAATAGCAACGCCAGCAGCAGGATGCATATCCTTACCAGCCAATTGCTAATGGCGGCCCCAATTATAGCCATTATGTGTATTTGAGGACTTCTTCTATGGTGGTAGCCCCATCATAGATATTGCGCAACCCGTCTTCACGCAGAGTGACCATACCAAGCTCGATCGCTTTGCGCTTCATCACGATACTAGGGCGCCGCTCATTGATTAACTCCCGGATCGGGTCACTGATATCCAACAATTCGTAGATTCCTTTACGCCCGCTGTAGCCCGTGTCATTGCACTCATCACAACCCTGACCATAATAAAATTGCTTGTCGCCAATCTCATGGACGGATAAGCCCAGTTGCTCGAGCACTGATTCCGTCGGCTCATAGGGAATCCGGCATTTTTCACAAATTTTGCGGATCAAGCGTTGCGCCAGCACTGCTTCCAACGCAGCAGATATCAGGAATGGCTCGACACCCATATCGATAAGACGCGTCACTGCGCCGGACGAATCATTCGTGTGCAATGTTGTAAAAACCAGGTGGCCGGTCAACGATGCCTGCACCGCAATTTGGGCCGTCTCCAAATCACGGGTCTCACCAACCATGATACGATCAGGATCCTGGCGTAAAAAAGCACGCAGTACGCGGGCAAAATTCAGGCCGATCGAGTCATGGACAGGGACTTGCTGGATGCCTTCAATATCATATTCAACCGGGTCGTCCGCAGTCAGCAGCTTGGAGTCGATCGTGTTGATTTTGTGCAGGCAAGAGTAGAGGGTCGTTGTTTTTCCTGAGCCCGTTGGCCCGGTCACGATAAAGATACCGTTGGGCTTCTTGATCGTGTCGATGATATAATTATAAATCGCGTCAGGCATACCGAGGGCTTCGAGCTCCAACTTCACAGTAGTACGGTCAAGTACGCGCAGTACCACGCTCTCACCAAATTGGGTTGGCAGGGTCGAGACACGCAAGTCCACCGGGCGTCCTGCGATCGACTTCTGGAT
>CAYUDZ010000074.1:6544-12925 GCA_964443575.1 uncultured Chthoniobacteraceae bacterium
GCAACGCCAGCCTGCGTGGCGGTGGCGACATTTCGTAGAGCGCCCCGTCAACACGATAACGAATCTTGAATTCTTCCTCGAATGGCTCAAAGTGAATATCACTGGCACGATCCTGAATTGCCTGATATAGTATCAGGTCAACAAACCGGATGACCGGTGTCGCGTTCGCCTCAGCTTCAACATTTTCATCCGAGGCATCCCCATCACCAGCCAAGGTCAGCTCACCCCCTTCACCAAGCTGCGCCAGTATTTCATCCATGGTCGCAGTATCGGTACCATAACAACGCTTCAGGAGTTGTTCGATCTGGTAAGTTGGTGCAACAGCCACCTCAATCTGCTTGCCCAAGGCAAAGCGCAGGTCTTCTGCTATTTGGGGATTGAGCGGATCTACCAGTGCGACCACGATGGCATCCTCGCGCACATCAACCGGCAAGGCTTCATGCAAGCGGGCTAGCCCGCTGGGGATCTCGTGCAGTACATCCTCAGGAGGATCAAAGTCCTTGAGGTCGTAATAGGTAGCACCAAGCGCTGTTGCTATGGTCTGGTAAAACTCACTCTCGTTAACAAATCCAAAATCCACCAGAACTTGGGTGATACTCAGACCGGTGCGGGACAACTCCTGCATGATGTCTTCAACCTGTTCAGGATGTACAATCCCCTGTTCAATAAAAATATCGAGTACTTGCTTTGCGTTCATGTCTGTTTGTTATCCTAATTAATAGCTCTTCCGGCTGCTGGTGACAACTGATCAACCTTCATTCTCCTCGAGTAATTGCCTGGCAACATCAGGGTCTTGCGCGCGGTTAATTACATTTTCACGGGAAATTAAACCACGGCTGTATAACGATACCAGGCTAGTCTCAAGGGCTACCATGCCGTGTGTGGCACCTGTCAAAATATCATTGGCTATCCGAAAGGATTTATTTTCACGAATATAGTTGGCTATCGATGAGGTATTTACCATCACTTCAAAGGCCGCCACGCGACCATCCTGATCATCCCGCTCAACCAGGATCTGCGAAATCACGGCTTTCAGGTTGCCGGCAAGCTGCATGCGGATCTGCTCCTGATTGCCTTTGGGAAATGAATCAATGATACGGTCTACAGTACGCGCCGCTCCCGTCGTATGCAAAGTGGACAATACCAAATGGCCAGTCTCGGCAGCCGTCACTGCTGTCTCCATCGTTTCCAAATCTCGCATTTCACCAACAAGGATTACATCCGGGTCCTGGCGCAGGGCACGCCTCAAGGCTTCAGCAAACTGCGGTACATCTACACCGACTTCCCGCTGATTCACCAGCCCGAGCTTGTGCTGGTATTCAAATTCAATCGGGTCTTCGATGGTAACTACATGGCTCGGACGCGATGAAATTATCGAGTCGATCATCGATGCCAAAGTAGTCGATTTACCCGATCCGGTAGGCCCGGTAACCAGGACCAATCCACGTTGGAGCTCCATAAGCTTGTGTATCACCGGCGGTAAACCAATCTCCTCAAACGATAGGATGCGCGGAGCAATGGCCCTGATCGCCAGGGCCAATTTTCCACGCTGACGAAATGCACTCACCCGAAACCGCGATTGCGCGCCCAGCCGGAAGCCGAAATCCACAGTGCCCGACTCCGATAACTTGGCCTGCAGTGAGTCCGAACACACCGAACGCACCAGGGCTTCCGTATCTGCCGCCTCGAGTGCCGCAGTCTCCAACTGGACTAATGCCCCGTCGATACGCAGCGCAGGCGGACAACCGACAGTGAGGTGCAGGTCCGATGCTTTCTCCTCCAGCATCAGCCGGAGTAAGTCTTCCATCGGGATCGTCGCCATAATCTATGCGGTCAGTTAGCCGGATCGCTTAGATCTCGTCAGCCATTGTTATTGAAATAACTTCTTCTGCCGAGGTCATACCGGCTAGTACCTTACGAACTCCATCCTCACGCAATGATCGCATACCATTCTCACGGGCGCGCTCACGTATCTGCATGGTAGTAGCTCGCTCGTTGATCATATTGCGGATATCATCGTTAATCAAAAATAGCTCGAAGATGCCGGCGCGACCACGGTAGCCGATATGGCGGCACTCATCGCAACCAACAGTACCCATCACAGATGATCCTTCCATCATGGTCGCATCCATTTGAAGCGCCTCCATCTCAGCCTCGCTTAATGCAGCCGGTTGACGGCAGTGCTGGCAGAGCTTGCGAACCAATCGCTGTGCTAACGCCGCCCGCAATGAACTCGATATCAAAAACGGTGGAATTCCAATATCGGTTAAACGCGCGATCGCGCTCGGCGCATCATTTGTATGCAGCGTACTCAACACGAGGTGGCCGGTGAGACTGGCATTAATCGCAATGTTGGCAGTTTCGGCATCTCGAATCTCACCTATCATAATGATATTGGGCGCCTGCCGTAGCATCGAGCGTAGCGCTGCCGGAAATGTCATACCGATAGAAGACACAACTTGTACCTGGTTAATCCCCGGCATCTGGTACTCCACCGGGTCCTCGACTGTGATAATTTTACGATCCGGCTTATTAATGTAGTTGAGGCAGGCATACAGTGTTGTCGACTTGCCTGAACCGGTCGGGCCGGTAACCAGCAAAATTCCATCGGGTAAGGTGATCAGCTGCTCGATCGTCGCCTGATCATCACTCAAGAACCCCAACTCGGAGAGTCCAAGCAGCAGCGATGTTTTATCGAGTATTCGCATGACAACGCTCTCACCATGAGTAGTCGGCACTGTTGAAACGCGCAGGTCGACCGGCTTTTTCCCGATCTTGATCTGAATTCGACCATCCTGAGGCAAGCGCTTCTCGGCAATACTCATCGAACCGGTCATAATCTTGATGCGACTAATTATTGCGCTTTGCAGCCGTTTTGGCGGGTTTTGCATTTCCTGCAATTTGCCATCAATGCGGAAGCGCACGCGGAAGCGTGTTTCCAGCGGCTCCAGGTGGATATCGCTGGCACGCGTTTTATGGGCCTCCAGGATTAGCATTGAGACCATCTTTATAATTGGTGCGTCCCCACCCTCTTCCTCAGTTGCTTCCTCGCCTTCCTGGCTGGTAATATCACCAAAGTCGATTTCCTCACCCATTTCATCCAGGATGCGCTGGGTAGCTTCATCAGCGCTCCCGTAGTACTTGACCATCGCCTCACGGATCTGGTCGTCGGTAGCGCAAACTAATTCAACTTCCTGCTTCAGCAGGAAACGCAAGCTGTCGAGCGTCTCAAAATCAAGCGGATCAGCGATCGCTACCACTAATCCGGCTTCAGTTACAGTAATTGGGATCACCTTAAAGCGCCGCGCAACTTCTTCCGGCACCAACTTGATAACGTCGTCCGCAATGGTCACCTGGGACAAATCAACGAAGTCAATATTTGAATGAGCAGCCAGGGTGCGGGCGACGTCTTCTTTGGTTAGGATTTCCGATGCGATCAAAGCATCGACCGTCGATTGCTCACCTTCAATTTGGCTGTTGGCTTTATCGACCTGCTTTTGGGTCAGTAGACCTACGTCTTTAAGGATATCAATGATGTACTCGTCGTTGGAACTCACAAGATTTTCTGAATAGGATGCTATGGCAGGGTGCTCATCTGATTTGGGGGAAACTCAAACCAGAGATATTTCCGGCTACGTTAGTATTTAGATGATTAGGTGTCAATTGACTGCTGACACGAAGCGCAAATTAAGCAACTGGTGTCACGCCTTTCTTAATGATAATATTTCCGTACTTAGCCAGTTCGCCAGTCAATACTACGGCAAATGCTTCCTCCGCTCTGTCGTAAAAAGAAAACCTGTCAATCCGCTTGATTGCCGGGGCTGCCGGGGCATGGGCGTGGATTGCAACCAGGTAAGCTTCCTCGACGGCAGGATCGAGGCTATCACCTTCCACCGCGGCCATCATGACCAGCGGCTCGTCACTGTAACTGTCCAGTTCAAACAAAGGCAAGATGGCTCCCAGCAGGTCTGGAATGCGCAAGCCGTCAGCTCGGATGACATTATCGTGGATACTTTCACCGGGAAAATGGGCGTCAGCCAAAACCAATTCATCACCATGTCCCATCTCGTAAATTGTGGCCAGCAGTTCAGGGGAAAATAATGGGGATATATTTTTAAGCATCTCTCGAGGTTACCTGATGTACAGCTAACTGAAAACCCAATTTCCGGGTCAATCTTCACCAGACGGCTGGTCGCCTAATGGCGGTGCCGGCGGAATCGTGGTTGCCCTTGCGCTGTCAAATTTCGGTATATATTCGAATAAGTCGACACGCCGATCGCTCAAAGGTCGCACCGTTCCCAGGTTGCGGGCCTCTTGCAAGTCATCCAGATCCAGATCACAGACGAGTATCGTTTCCTCGTTGGAGTCAGCCTCAGCAGCGATTCCATCCCGTGAAAATTGATAGTCTGACGGAGTAAAGACAGCAGCTTGTGCGTAATTAATATCCATATTCGTCACATCCGGCAGGTTGCCGACACATCCTGCGGTAGCCACATAGATTTGATTTTCGACAGCTCTGGCCTGACTGCAGTATCGACAAAGTAGGTGACTTGGTTGGCAAATTCTTCGAATGATCGCACCTTGCGCATCTGATACTGAACACACGAAATACGCACTTTGCGCTGCAGTTGCTGCCCCTCGCGGTAGTCGGGATTTAACCACTCGATCAAGCTGGCATGGTTCAGGCTACGCGGGTCACGCAGGTAGTGCGGCATGACCCGTCGCATTTGAAATCCTTCACGTAATTGAAAGCTTAGCACCAAGTCCTTTATTTCACCATTAGCTACCTTCTCGGCATACTCTTGAGGGGTCATATGATCCTGGTGATCGCAGTAGTTCCATAGCCGCCCGCCGGCCAGAATCCGTTTCAAATTGAATTTTCGGCAGAGCTGGCGCCGTGCTTCGTACAGGCAGGCCCCGGCTCCTTTGCCCCGTGCTTCCGGGTGCACGTAAACATCCGCTCCATAAAGGGTATCCCCTTTGGGGTTATGATTCAGGAAATAGCCACTGTCGGTAATTCCCGCCCAAGTGTGAAGCCGATGAGGATCGTCACCCATATCCACGATCAATGATGCGGCCGCTCCGACGATATTTCCATCCTGCTCAGCTATCAGTTGACCCTCGGGGAAAATTCTTACATGGCTCAACAGGTGTGACTTCGCCCAAACGATGTTGTCCTCTGCCATTTGCGGGTATGCCACCCGATTAAGTTCAACCAATGCGTCGAGATCATTACGTGTGGCCTGGCGCACCTTAATCTTGCTCTGCTCTTCGGACATCCATTGACTGTATCATGAAATAGTCTTCAGGCTTGGAGAAATCTGTTTGCCTTCGGTTACCCTGCGACAGCACACGGACAGATAATGGCATCGGACATGCCATGGATCAGCTTTTTATCAGCCGGTGTGATCGTGGCAAGAATACCACCAAGCTCAACTCTACTGCCCACAGAAAAATAATACGGACAAAGACGCACCCGTCCACGCATCGTTTCAATTTCGCCACTATCGCGATCGTAGTACGGATGTTCGATCACCTCGCTGTGACGAAATTCCTGCAGCACATACGGTGAGGAGTCGAATTGCTCTAGGGCTTGCTGAATTGCTTCTGCCCATTCATTATGCGGCACATCGCTGCCGAGGGTCACCCCGCGGCTGCCCCAGGCTAGCTCGGAGAATCCACTGACCTTCAAAATCAAATCGCGCTGCTTTTGCGAAAATCCGGCAACTTCCTGCCACGAATGCGCATTCACTACCGGTAAAACTGCGTGTGGCGGCAGCGGGCTCGGGTCAACGGGGAGCGAGCGCGGAACAATCTCCAACAAGTCCTCGAAGTATCGCGAACCTAGCTCACGCCGCCAGTATTCCGCCAACGGTCGCATATGAAGGAATGCCAGCCATAGTTTTTCTTCAATCCAGGGTTTTGGCGGCGGGGTGAGGTTTAGCTGGCCGGATGCCGCATCTACCAGCATTGGCTTGGCACATTCAAGGTTCGGTAAGTCAAAAAGCTCAAAGAACCGGTAGGCAAATTCACTGCGGTGAACGTAGTGACCGGTATCGCGTACAAAATAATTCTCGCTGCCCCCGCGCTCGTTCAATGCGTGGACCAGCCATTGCATTTCCGGGCGATAAGTTGCGGATTCCGGCGAGACATAAATGTCACCGCTTGGCAGGATCGAAGCAAAACCATCAAACATCCCGTCACGCCCACCAATCACATCAAACCCTAAGCCCGAGTACGTCCGGTTCAACCATGCCGTCAACCCGATGCCACCGGGCACCGAATCCAACTCAGAAATGGAAATACTATTCTCGCCGACCAGCACATCCGGACGAATGATTGCAGGCAATTGATCAGCAAATTCCTTTCCCCGTGCCAATT
>CAYUDZ010000075.1:0-12771 GCA_964443575.1 uncultured Chthoniobacteraceae bacterium
TCTTTGAATCTTTTGTTGGCCCGCAAAAACATCTTCCAATCTCAAGAATACCGCCAGCATCCGACACTTGTCTATGGGGTAGGTCTCCACCACAGCCCTTTTCGGATCCACCCCCTTGTAAATTAGCGGCTCGGAAGGCCAAAAAAGGTCGAAAAAAGTTGGTTTTTCAAAAAAACAGCGGAAGTCGGGCTAGCTTGATCTTGCTTGAAAGAAGAAGTAACTACCGATTAATCTTCGTCAATCAGCAACAAGGCTTAGCGCATGAGCTTTAGCCACAATGGTGTATTTTAAGATGGAACAGCTAATCACAGACCACTATCCAGAGGACATGCCAGCAACTGACGCAACACGCGAAATTACTGGCCAGGAGGGCTATCTCAAAGCTATCGCGAACATCAGGTCTGCCATCAATCAGGAACTTGAACGCCTGTTCCTGGATAAATACTCGGCCAGGACAAATACACTTCCCATGCAGGTAGCCCGGCACATTACATTGGCTGGCGGTCATCGCTGGCGAGGTCTCATCGCTATTGCTACCGGCAACATCTTTATTGGTGAAGATTCTTTTCGACGCTGCATGCCAGGGGCTTTATCCGTTGAATTGGCACATGCTGCTTCGATGCTGCTTGACGACCTGCCATCAATGGACGACGCCGAGTTGCGGCGTGGTCGCCAATGTGCCCACCTCGTGTTTCCGAGATGGGCGGTTGATCTGGCCCCAGCACTGATGACCAGCATGGCATTTGAGGTTGCCCTTACGGAAACTCCTGCACCCCCCGAACTAAGGGTGCGTGCCGCTCAAGTATCAGCAGAAACTGCGGCGATGATGGCAGAAGGACAAGAGTTTGACCTGAGCATTCTTTCACAGCAAGCCAGTGAGTCGCAGCTCATGCAGTGCTATTTACTCAAGAGCGGATCACTTTATAGCTGCGCAGCAAAAAATGCAGCAATCGTTTCAAATGCAAATGAGGATGAGATCGAACAATGTACAGCATGCGGCATGCAACTCGGCATAGCATACCAACTTATGGATGATATTGCGGATCTTGAAGGCGATCCTTCTCTTACCGGCAAAAACCCCTGCATGGATCATGGCAAGGCTACTTCGATATCTGTCTTTGGTGTCGAGCGGGTCAGGGCGATGGCCCGTCAGCTTCAAGATGAAGCTGAATCATACCTTACCCGTTTTGGCAGCGAGGCTGATTTATTACGCGTGTTAATCAGGCGCGTGACGTGGGCGACTGCTTGAAGCTGATTTTTGCTGGTGCATCGGGCAGCCGGCTGCGCTTACGCTATCCGAATTTTTTCTAATTACACTCAGGTCGTGCTGCCGTTCAGTCACTTTGACCGGCATTGCATTATCTGGCACTACCGCTGCAATTAAATACTTTTCTCTAGGTGGTTTTGATGTAGAAAAATCAAAATCAAAGCATCGTAAAGCTTCGATTGCCAGGCATTTTGTCTGGAACACGCCCATCTCACCACCCGGGCAGCCATGCGGACCACCCCCAAACGGGAAGTAAATGTCTTCGGGCACTTTACCGTCCATAAAACGCTCCGGCTGGAAAGACCCGGGGTCAGGCCAACTCTCAGGATCCCGGTGTAGTAAATAGATACACGGCAAGACTGTTGTACCGGAGGGAATCAAGTAGTCACCAACGCGATAAGTGGTAACCGCAGACCGGGTTGCTACGGGAACCGGTGGATGGAGCCTCAATGTTTCCATAACCACCGCATCCATCAGCGGCATATGGCTTATATCTTCCTTGCAGCTGATGACACCATCCAAGGCATCCACCTCATGCCTGACTTGCCCAATAAGGTCAGGGCGGCGATGCAATTCCCATATCAGCCAGCTTACAGTAATTGCTGCTGACTCGTGGCCGGTGATGATAAGCAATTTGACATTGCTGACTAACTCTGACAAGTTCACTAGTTCATTATTCTTGCGCTTGGCTAGCATCGCACGTGCCAGATAAGTCCCTTCTATTTCCAGCTCTTCATTAGTCAGTTGAGATTTGGCCGCGACTGTTTTTCTGACCGCCTGATCTATTGCCCGTTCAAGAATTTGCCCACGACGCACCCCTGGCCAAAGCGCTAGCATTTGCTTGAAAATTCTCGGGATATCCTCAGTCCCGAGACGAAACAACAATAAATCAAGAGGCCCACGAAGTGCAGAACCCCATGGGTTCATGTCCTTTACCAACTCTCTTTCATCAGCCTCATCCGTAAAGCCAATTACACGCTTGAGCGCCGAGCGCAGGGTAATGGCTTTCATTTCATAATATAACTTAAACTCTTTGCCCCTTGGCCAATGTTCCATGTCTTCTCTGGCTACTCGGGAGATCATAGCAACCAGATCAGGCTCGCTGGCGCGGGCAAATGCTTGAAGTGCCGGCTTTTTTGCCTGGCGGTGGGCATCATCATCCTTGAAGACGAAAGAGTGTTCACCCAACAGACGGTAGAAAATTTCGTTTCCCGGATAGGCATGTAACCTGTTATACGGGGCACGTAGCGCTTCTTTGACCAGCGGGGGGTCAACAATAACAACTAATGCCGGACTGCGATAGCTACGCGCAGTAAAGACGCGCCCGTATTTCCTGAGGCAGTAATTTAAATATCCCAGCGGCCAATACATGATCAGGAACATCTGTATAAACTTTGGTAGCCGGGGACCCGGTGGGTACTTGATCTTATTTTTAGCAGTATCCATACCTCGCTTATTCCAGTTTCTCGAACACATTCTGTGGATCAGGCAGTCCTTCGCGGGTGAACCAAGCAGCCGGCAACTTGGCCGGCAGCATTTCAAGGATCCTAATTTGAGTTACCAGCTCAGGTTGATTGCCATCAATGACTTCGATTCTTGATGGTCGCTGTCGCCCGAGCAGCTGCCGATAATCACGATAAACAATGGCACTGCGCAAGCGTTGACCCGCACCGTAAGTCTTTGCCAGTTCGGGAAGCCGGTCAGGCTTGCTAAGCCACAACACAATAGATTCCATGACCGGCGCACCTGGCTTACGTTGGAGATGCAACTGCCACGATGTCCCATTGGCAGCTTGCCTGAGTGGGGAAACAGCCGTTGTAATTTCATCAGCAACATAGTACCTAAGCAGGTTCAGGCTAAGCAGGTCCCGCACCTTGAGGCGCCCAAAGACTTTGAATGCTGCTGAAATTTTGACGCTGCGATCTGCAGTGGGCGATTTAAAATGGATGCTGTTTTCATCCATCAACAACATTTTACCGCTTTCTTCTGCCGGGGAAACAATAATGGTCAACACAGTATGCCCAGCGTCATCCGGCCGGGCCAATGTCAGCGTCCTGAGTTCACCTGATTTTTCGCGGTTGATATATTCATCAAATGCCAACCGGGCAATAAAAGTGCCCGTAGGCGCAAGCGAGTTGGCGGCTTCCTCCAAAATTACCTGCGGTTGCAAACCGACTTCATGCTCCACACCATAAAGATCTGCTAAACCGATGCCAAGGAAGCCACACCAAATGGCTGCCACCTTATATTTAAACATGGTGGAGTGCATCTACTATAGTTAGCTTAGCGGTACGCCAAGCCGGGAGTAAAGAGGAAAGCATTGCTGCAAGCACCCCCAATGCACTACCAAAAATAACCGTATCCGACTGCACCATAATCTCCAGAGCAACATAATAGTTGACCGCAGGCGGCAAATAAATGATCTGCGCTTCATTAACTAAAAAAGCTACGGTGACAGCCAACAAGCAGCCAAGCACCGCCCCGCTAACCCCAAGCAAAGTACCCTCCAGCACCAACCCCGTCACCAGCCTCCTGCGAGTGAGTCCAATCGCTCGCAGCGTGCCCAACTCGGGAATTCGCTCGATGATTCCCATCGACATCGTGTTATAAATCATAAACAAAACCATAACTCCAAGCACAGAGGCAATAAACACGTACAATAAGTGAAACATATTCATCAGTCGCATACTGAATGGATTGATCTCTTGCCACGTTGATACCTCAAGATCCCTGCCAGATTGCTTAAATTTCCGTTTCAGATAAGTTTGTAACTCCTCGGAGTCAGCGTTGTCATTTAATAGCAGGATGATTGCAGTCGCCCTCGTAGGTTGCCCTGGAAAGAGTAATTCAGATGCTTCTTTGAGGTGCATTTTTAACACACGTTCATCCAAATCCTTACGCGCCCTGTTCTGTGTTTTCCGGATCTCGTATGTGCCTAAATTGGGCACCCCTCCACCGGGCGGTATGGCAAGCAGCTCAACTGATGGCCTTTTCTCTTTGACGATATGATTTTCGGCTACTAGTGACTCCAACATATCAAAATCTGGAGCGGCCGCAGTGACACTTCCACTCGACGTGGCTGGTGCCGTTCTAGCGGCCGCCGTTGAAATAGTTTCACCGTCTAACGTATCGGGTGTGATGGGAGGCTTAAAGCCCAACATTAATGCCAGCCCAACACCTAGAGTGATTGCCTTAGGTTCGCTTGCATCCAGCTCTTCTATCCCGCCGATCAGCGATTCATTTATTTCCAGATCAAAGGCGGAACGACGCAAATATGGGTTGTATCTGACTATCCTTTCCTCATCCTCAGGTATCACGCCAAACCCATAAAAAGGTGCATTGCGGCCAGCTACCTCATTGCTGGCCAGCCCCTGAAAGACCAACCGTGCCGTACTGGTAACCAGTTTTTCTGCTACTGCAGGGTCTGCCAGCAAATCACTTTCAATTTGGCGGTAGTCATCAATTGCAAACTGCAAAGGATCGCCTGCCCCAACATCCAGATAGCCCGGTTTGTGTACCTGTAAGTGTCCTTCCGTGGTGACTACCTGCAACTCGCTGCCGACAAAGATCATCCTGAAATAGCCGGCAATCAGAATTACCGCCGCACAAGAAAATCCTACGGCTAGTACCGTCACCAGAGAACGGCGAAAGTTGCGACACACATTCCTGAATGCAAGCCTGAGCTCCTCGATCATACGGCAGGCTCCAGGTTTCCGTCGTGCATCCGCAACCGGCGCTGCGCTTGCTCTAATATTGCAGGATCGTGGGTTGAAAATAAAAAGGCACTGCCACTCTGCTGGTTAAGATGCTGCATCAAATCGATTATTTGCCGACTTGTTTGCGAGTCGAGGTTGGCAGTCGGTTCGTCGGCAATGATAACGCGCGGTGCGCAAGCTAAGGCCCTGGCAATCGCCACCCGTTGTCTCTGCCCGCCTGATAATGCGTTGGGTCGACTCAACATCCGGTCAGCCAAGCCTACTTGCTCAAGCATCTCGCAGGCACGTTCACGCCTGCTATCGGCAGACCAACGCATGAGCCGTAATGGATATTCGACATTCTCCAGCGCATTCATGACCGGAATCAGATTGAAGTTCTGGAAGATGAATCCCAAAGTCCTGGCACGAAATCGGGACAACTGATTATCTGACATATTCCGCACATCCTTGCCATCTACTGTTAACTCACCGGATGTCGGCTCATCCAGGCAGCCAAGCAGATTTAGAAGCGTCGTCTTGCCGCTTCCTGAGGGCCCGGAAATTGCAATAAATTCACCGCTGAAAACTTCAATATTAACCTGATTTAGCGCATTGATACGCACCTCACCCAGCAGGTACGTCTTGCTTAGTCCAACGCCCGCTAGCAGTGGCGGTTCTTGCTCTAGCTTGTGGTCGCTGTGTTCCATTTGAAGTACCTCGCCAAGATTCTTATCAGAATCTGCGGAAAATTGCACTATGTCTTCGGTCATTGGCGGCTGGACAAAAGCGGTCACCGCAACATAATGAAACTACTTGAACTCCGGTACGCATATTGGCCAATTGGTCAAAATTTGTCTGAGTACAACATTGCCTGCTTTGGCCTTGCTCACATCCTGTGCCACTAGCACCCCCCAGTATATCGCCAAAAATAGCTACCCGGTGCTGGAAATGCCATGCACGACACGTACTTTGCGCAGTGCGGCCAATGCGACCCCCTTCACCCGCGCACGCGCATTTTATGGCAACTACGGCGGCCCCGGCAACCAGGGCGGCAAGCCGGTCGACCAGATGGATGAATTTTTCTATCGCCATGACTTGGTTTACATGCAGGGGACAAGGTTCAGGCAACTGCGGGACTCGGATCTGGAACTGGCTGACCAGCTGGAGGAAATCGATCCCAAGAAATTGGCGCCGCAGGCTGCTGCGTTCCGCAATCGTTCGATCTCCTACATGCGTGGATTCTTTGGCTACATCACCAAGCCGCTGGATGTAGTCATGGGGCTGCGCCCTGGCCCGCGCGTGATAATTGAGCAGTCCGGGTGCAGCAAGCAGGTCATAGAGCCCTGCGAGTAAACAGATTTTGCGATGGTGTGTCGGGGTTAACTGCTGGTGTCAGGCCATCTTTCTCCGATCAATAACCGTTTGGTAATACTCCAGGAGATTTTCGATATGCAGAGCAGGGCGGAACGTTTGCTCCCACATGCGCCTGCCCGAACGCCCCATATCGAGCGCATGTTGCGGGCGTTGTAGGAGTTTTTTCAGAGTTGTTAAAAACTCTTTTTCACGATTGAAGCGCACGATACGACCATTCCCCCGATCAATCAGCCAGCTGCGCACCCCGCCGGCATCATAAGCGATGACCGGCTTGGAGTGCGCCATCGCCTGGATCCCGCACAGCCCGACCGGCTCGTTCCAGCGTGATGGGAATAACACGATCACGCTCTGGTGAAACAATTCGCTAAGCTCCCGGCCTGCCAATGCCCCCATCACCCTAACGCGCTCTTTCAATCCGCGTGAGCGCACAAAAGAATCCACCCTACTGCGGTCAGGCCCATCACCGACAAACACCAGTTCCACATCATCGGGCAGTTTATTAATTATTCTAAGCAGCATCCAGACACCCTTGTTGGGCACCAGTCCGCCCGGGTGTAACAGCATCCGCCGGGCCGGCTTCAGGTTACTGCGTCGTACCGCAACCGGCTCGGGAGCATACAGCGGCAAAAAAGTTACCGCCTCCCGCGGGATCCCATTATTGACCAGGTTTTCCAGAATCACTTCACTGGCAACTTGGATTCCATCTAACGAATGCAACGAATCCAGTAACCTACCGACCTTGCGAAAGGTGGTGAAGTTTTCTATGGGATTCAATGAGCCACAGCGGTTGATATAGTGACACCCCAGACAGGCACTACCGTGTTTGCGGGTGCAGATCCGGCGTGGCAAGCCATGGGTCATTGCCCCGCCCGAGCAGTAAAATGTGTGATTATGTACAAATCGCACCACCGGTGCAGCAGCCAGTAGCTGCGGCTGTAAGTCGATATTCTCCATCCCGTGCAATTGGATGACATCCGGCCGAAAATCACTGAGTATCGCATCAAGCCGTGCAGCGATTCCTTGGTCGGTTCCGGCCGCATAACCCAGTGAGTCAAAAACGTAACCGGTTCCCTTAAAACGTGCTCCCGAGTCGCGTGCATGCACCAACCCAACCTGTTGACCGGCTTCGCGCAAGCGCAGCGCGACGTCTGCTACGTATTGGTTTCTGCCACCACCAGTGCCGCCCGCTTTCTCGTTAAACAGCAGTATCTTCATTTCTTAGGTTGCTTGCCCGGCGGCTGCAATAACTCGCGGGCATGCGATAATGCCGCCTCACCGCCACCAAGCATCCTCGCCACTTCCTCTACCCGTTGGCCGCTGTCCAGGCCTGCCAGGGTGGTCAACGTGCGCCCACCGTTTACCGATTTACTGACACGGAAATGATCTCCGGCACGAGACGCAACTTGCGGTAGATGCGTAATACAAAGTATCTGACGGCACTCTGCCAACTCTGCCATCATCTCACCAACCGCATGCGCCACCTCGCCACCCACATTGGCATCGATCTCATCGAAGACCAGGATCGGCACCCCAACACGCCCTGCGATGGCGGATTTCAATGCCAGCATCACCCGCGATATCTCACCGCTGGAAGCAATCTCACGCAACGGTCGCGCAGGTTCCCCGATGTTTGGTGCAAATTGGAACTCCACCTGCTCGCAGCCATCTGCAGCAGGTTCTTCCCGACGCTCAATCTGAATCTCAAACCCTGCCTGCGCAAAGCCAAGTCGTGACAACTGCTCGCGCACATTAGTAGCCAGCGTTGTTGCCGCCAGTTGCCGCTTTTCGCCCAGCTTGGCAGCCACCTCATCCCGGCGACCGGTACTTTGCTCTAGCTCTTTACTGAGCCTTGCCAACTCTTCGCCACGTCCTTCAATTTTTTCCAGCCGCTGGCGTGCCTGTTCGGCAAACTTAATTACTGCTGACACCGAACCGCCATACTTGCGCTTGACTGTTTGCACGGCATTCATGCGCTCCTCGATTTCGACCAGCTGCTTGGGGTCGATGTCCAGCGCTTGCGCGTAATCTGCCAACTCCCCGGCAAGTTGGGAAATTTCGATCAACGCCGATTCGTGCCTGGTCGCCAGTTGTTCGGTCGACTGGTCCAACCGGACCAACTCGCTCAGTGTCCGTTGAGCCTCTGCCAGTCTGCCGCCTACGGAGTCCTGCTCGCCGTCAAGGATTTCAGCAGCGTGCGATGACAGCTCGATCAGCTTGCGCGAGTTGGTTGCCTGCAGGTAACGCTGCTCTAAATCCTGCTCGTCATCTTCGCTCAATTCCAACACATCAATTTCATTGAGCTGATGACGCAGCAAGTCGACTTCGCGCTCTAACTCGGCTTCGCTACGGCTTAATTCGTCAAACTCATCTTGTAGGCGGCGGCAATGTGACCAGAGTTCGCGGTACTCTGCCAGCTCGCGCTCGGTTCCGGCAAAACTATCGAGAACATCGAGTTGGCTATTTACAGAAAAAAGGCTCTGGTGATCATGCGGACCATGCAGGTCAACCAGCCGCTCACCCAGTTGCTTGAGTACCGACAGTGTCGTCGCCCCGCAGTTGATGAATTGTTTGTTGGCTCCCCCAACCTCGACCACCCGCTTGAGGATCAGCTCCCCATTTTCACATGGCTCCAGCCCCTGCTCCTCCAACCATTGATCCAGCGCTTCGCTATCGGCCAACTGGATAACACCTTCCACGATGCAGGACTTCTCTCCGCTGCGCACCAGCGAGCGGTCAGCACGCTCACCCAGCAGCAATTGCAAGGCGCCGATGATAACGGATTTGCCGGCTCCGGTCTCACCGGTTACGGCAACAAAGCCGGAGGCGGGTTGCCATTCGAGGTGGTCAACCAGGGCGAGATTACGAATTCTTAGTACTGTGAGCATTGCGGGTAATGCCTGATTGTGCCAGTCTTCCCAAGCATTGGCAATTCTATGAGCACATTAAGTATTACATTCCTGGGTAGCGGGACATCGCAAGGGATACCCGTTATCGGTTGCGACTGTGATGTCTGTTGCTCGGATGACCCGCGCGATAAACGCATGCGCTCCTCAGTGATGATCGAAAGTGATGGTGTCCGCTGGGTGATCGATACCGGGCCGGACTTTCGCAGCCAATGCCTGCGCGCGAACATCCGTCACCTCGACGCCGTAGTCTACACCCATAGCCACACCGATCATATCATGGGATTCGATGATCTGCGGCGCTTCTGCATGCTCAAGAATGGCCCGATACCAGTCTATGCATCACGCCAAACGCTCGCTGACCTCTCGCGGGTTTTTTCATTTGCCTTTGACGGCAACCATCGCTTCCCGGGTTATGTGTTGCCCGACCCGCGGCCGGTCGATAAGCCATTCGAATTAGGCGGGCTAACCATCACCCCGCTACAACTGCCCCACGGCAGCACCACCAGCATCGGCTATTTGCATGAAAAGGACGGGCGCAAATTGTTTGCTTACCTCAGTGACTGTAAGACGGTTCCACCGCCCGCCATGGCCGCTATTCAGGACGTGGAGCACCTAGTTATTGATGCCCTGCGTTTTGACTCCCACCCGACACACCTCAGCATCCCTGAGGCCATCGAAGTGGCCGCGGCGGCCGCTGCCAAGCAAACCTGGTTCACCCATATCTGTGACCACGTGATGCACGCCAGCACCGAGGAAAATCTGCCGCCAGGTATCCGTATCGCGTACGATACGCTGAAGGTGGATATCAACTGACTGTTAAGCGATGATTATGAGCAGCCTTCACTCCCATGTACTTGCTTGCGCCCTGATTGTTCTGAGTGGGCTGCTTACCACCACAGCCCATGCTGCAGACGTCGACCCGCGTGCGGCTGCCACCTTGGTGCTCTACAATTCCAGCGATCCCACCTCGCAAACCATGGCAAGATTTTATGCCTCGAAGCGTGGCGTTCCGGACGATCAGGTGGTCGGGCTGGCCTGCCCGATCGGCGAAGAAATCCAGCGCGAAGAATTCGAGCGCACCATCGTCCTGCCACTACGCAAAATCTTCTACCAGCGCGGCTGGTGGCAGGTCGAAAATTCCGGCAACAACGGGCTGATGGCAGTCCGTAACAAAATCCGCTTTGTCGCAGTCATCCGTGGCATCCCGCTCAAGGTCACCCCGCGCCAGCTGGTCCCGCAAGGTGGCCCGACCCCACGTCCAATCCCCGGCATCACGGCTCCCAGCAATATTCCCGGAGCACCAAAACCTCATTCGCTACCGGGCTTCCCGACACCCACGCCAACCCCTACACCGCCACCACCAAAACCAATGGAGCGCCAGGAAGCAGCTGTCGACTCCGAGCTGGCGTGCCTCGGGTTATTGAGCATCCCGCTCGAGGGCTCGATCCCGAACCCCTACTACGATAGCTACAAGATGATCCAGGATGCCAACCTCGCGCCAATCATGCTGGTTACCCGTCTGGATGGACCCAACCTCTTAACCGTCCGCAACATGCTGCTCGATTCGCTGGCAGCAGAGCGTGAAGGCATTGGGGGTGTTGCTTATTTTGATGTGCGTAATCTGAAGCAAGGCGGCTACGTCGAGGGCGACCGCTGGATATTGAAAGCCGCAGAAGAATTCCAGCGCAAAGGGGTGCCTACTCTGATTGACCGCCGACCTGACACATTTCCTCCCGGTTACGATCTGAAAGACGCCGGTTTTTATCTCGGCTGGTATCGCCAACATGTCTTTGGCCCATTTTCTGAACCGGAATTCAAATTTCGCCGCGGTGCGGTTGCAGTCCACCTGCATTCATTCAGCGGCGCAACCATCCGCAACCCGACACAATACTGGGTTGCGCCGTTACTCGAGCGTGGTGCGGCAGCGACCATTGGCAATGTTTATGAGCCTTACCTGCATCTCACCCCACACTTGGACATTTTTGCTGAGCGTCTATTGGCCGGTTTCACTTTTGCCGAGGCTGCTTATATGTCATTAAAGGGATTATCGTGGATGACTACGGTAGTTGGCGATCCACTGTACCGCCCTTACAAGAGCTGGTCACTTCTGTTGGATGACAGCTCACCGGAATCAGATCAGGCATTTTGGGAAAAGTTCCGTAAAGACTTGCGCGAGTGGCGCCAGAGCGGCCACGACAAGGACCCGGAATTCCCATCGGACCCGCAATTACGGGGGCTCTACCTGGAAACCATGGCTGCCACCCTATGGGCGGAAGGTCGTCCGAATCGGGCACTGCGGTTACTCACTGAAGCGACGAAATTGTATACCAGGCAGCCGGACAAAATTCGCGCCCTGTTTCAAAGCGCCCAGATCAGGCTCGAGGTCGACGGTAAGCCGGCTGCAATTAAGTTTTTACAAAGCTGGATCGAAACTTTCCGCGACTCGCCGCACGTGAGGCCGCTGGTCAAGTACGAGCTGGAACTCAACCCACCGCCGCCACCACCAACCCCGGAACCTGGCGCAGCCACCGCTAAGCCACCAGCAAATTAATGCCAACCAGCCAACCACCATTTCCCGATTCTGCACGCCTGTTTCACGGCATGCTACAGCGCTCGACCGTCAATGACGCCCAACTATTCCCGCCGGAACGTGATATTCCGGAACTTGAACTGCAGGCGCGCTGGTTCAGTGGCGAATTTGGCCGCAACTTCACCACCACCACTGGCGAGAACGTGGAAATTGTCCAGTTTGGCGAGTGGAACAAAGGCGCGGGCCCGGACTTTATCCGCGCTGCCGTACGTATCGCAGACTCCGCCTCGCAAGCGGGGGCCATCGAGTTGGATACTTTTGCCGGCGATTGGGAGCAGCATGGCCATTCAACCAATCCCAACTACAATGATGTCGTGCTGCACCTGTTCTTCGAGCAGCCATCAGAGCAATTCTTCACCCGCACCGCAGACCACCGCCTGGTGCCTCAAGTCAAACTGGACTTGAATACGATTAGCGGTAGCCCGCCAGTGGCCGCCCCGGCAGCAATCCGTGGACGCTGCGCTGCGGTTCTCGCAGCTATGCCAGATTCACAGTTGGACGATGCCATCCACTCGGCCGCTTGGTACCGGCTCCATCGCAAAGCGCAGCAACTCGCCAACGCGATCAATGCCCATGGTGCCGACCAGGCCGTGTACCAGGCAATTGCCCGGGCGCTCGGTTATTCCGGCAACACGCTACCCTTTCTGCTGCTGGCACAAAAGTTACCGCTCAAAGAATTGCGTGCCTCACTGGACGATATCGAGCCATTGCTGTTCGGCAGTAGTGGATTCCTGGACGATCTGGCAACCAATGCCAAATCGCCAAGCGATGCCAAGTACCTGAAGTCACTATGGTCACAATGGTGGAAACAGCGCGATCGCGGCGACCACCGGACGCTTGACCGGTCGCTGTGGAACCTTAGCGGCACCCGCCCGGCCAACCACCCGCAACGGCGACTGGCAGCACTGGCCGCAATCGCCCGACACTGGCCGAAGTTCC
>CAYUDZ010000076.1:0-12447 GCA_964443575.1 uncultured Chthoniobacteraceae bacterium
TTCCGGCGACCAGGGAGAGATGGTCTTTTTTCACACTGACAAGTTTCGGAAATTACATGCTATCAAGTATACCACGAACACCGAGCAATCCGCAGAGTGGGGGTATGGCACGACGCCGGTGGCGATCGAGCCGGAGCGACTCTACTTCAAGGAGGGTGTGCCGCAGGAACTCAAAGAGTTTTTCCCGCAGGATGCTGCGATCTTCAAGACCGTCCCGTGGTGGCGGGAGTATGCGCATCCTGAAGAAAAGGACAGCATAGAAAATTGGCGTTTGTACCTGGAACAGGCGCTTACTGACGTGCCCGCGGCGGGCAATGACAAGCATGATAAGGTAGGGGTGCAATTGGCCCGTGAGGTGCTGGCGGCCAAAATCATGGAGTTGCCGGCAGCGAGTAAGATTACCGGTGCTTGGAAAATCCGTTCCGTCCAAGGCGGGCCACTTGGTACTTTTGCCTATCCTTGGTTCAAGGGCGGCATTGTGGTCACCGATCGTCCGCAGGAACTGGCTTTTGCCAAGGATACCGGCTCGCAGCGCCGTGGCGGTAAGCTACTGCCGGCCCAGTCCAATAACCATCTGGTTTTTCTTGGTGGCAAGCAGACTGATTACGAAGGTCAGAACATTTACAGTACAATTGATGGCAGCTTTGACTCGCCACGGCTGGATAGTGATTCGGGTGGCGTATTCTTTTTCCTCGAACCTGACCGCGCAGTAATGGTGATGGACGTGACCCGTGATTCCTGGGAAATCTATGAAATGCAACGGGTGGGTGACGAAGGTCAACTGTAGGCGTTATGAAAATGAGCGTTCTGATTACCGTGCTGATAATAGTAGCCGCGGCCGCGGCTTGGTGGCTTTACCAGCAGGTCACGGCCACTGATCGTTTGATCAAGGATGCGTTGCGCGGAGAAATCTCAGGGGTCGAAGATGGGTTAAAGCACAGCCATGAGCAATTGAAAGAAAAGGCGGCGGCAGCGATCGGTCAGCTTGAGCCTGGTGATCATGCCCAGCGCGAAAGCTTTGCCAACCTGCTTACCGGAATGCGTTACCACCAACTTGTTGAAATCCATGGCAACGTGGTTCAACAACAAGTATTTTGTACCTTGACCGAACCGGACTCGGAAATCGTTGAGCTGCTGGTCAAACTCTATATGGATGAGTTGTCCGCAACCAGCAACGCATCAGAAGATGACAGTTACGAGCGCTTACTTGGGGTGGCGATGCGTGCCGGTAAGACTGATTTTCTGACTACTGAAGAATTTACCAGGCGATGTTGGGAGCAGGTTCCCGGGCCGGCGAAGCATCCGTTGGCCAATAATATCTCCGAACTCATTAGCATAGCAACGACCTCAGCAGAGGATGCAGCGGACGAGTACTCCGGCTGGTACGGGGTTAGCGAGGCTGAACGCGAACAGCGGCAGCAGCAGATGATGGAGAAGTTGCGGCAGTGGGCGATCCCGGCGTTGGTAGAAGCTGCAAACGGTGAAGGAGTACCTGAAAAAGATCGGGGGATGTATCAACACATCGCGCGTAGTCACGGGCTCGAAGTTGGCGACTTCTGAGCGAACAGTTGACGTGACTGCTCCTGCCAGCCGCGAAATTCCAGGATCCCGTCGGCTATTGCATTGGCGAGGATCCGGCGGTAGCCGCCATTGGCTACCATCTTTGATTCCAGTGAGTGGCTCAGGAAACCGCCTTCAACCAGGATTGCGGGGACTCGGTTCTTGCGCACCACGTAGTACGGATAATTCTTGACCCCGCGGTCGTTGGCACCGGTTACGGAAACCAGTTTTTGCTGCACGTGCTCGGCGAGCAGCTCAGCGGCAGTGGGTTTGCGTGGCGGCATATCAACTGCCTCATAGATCGATGGGAATTTTTCCGGGTAATGCGGGTCGTAAAAGAACGTTTCAATACCGCTGACATTGGATGATTTTTCCTTGTTGAAATGTAGGCTGACGAAGATTGCATTGCCTGCCTTGGAAGCAATCTTGACCCGCTTGGCGAGTGTCAGATAGGTATCATCATCGCGCGTCATAATGACCTCGATTCCCTGGCTGCGTAATCGTGCTGCCAGCCGGTAGGCCAGGTCTAGGGCAAGGTTTTTTTCAACCAGGTCATTGGCCATGGCTCCCGGGTCTTTACCGCCATGGCCGGCATCGATCACGACGACTTGAAATGGTCGACCATAAATCAATTGTTGCAAAGCAGGCCGGTCAGCAATGAAAATCACCGCAACGATGACCATCACCAATAAGAGTCCGCACAGCCACAACCAACGTTTCACTTGCAACTAACTTGCCAATTTCTAAGCAACCGGCAACTCTCAAAATATATTAAATGACATATTCGCAATTTCATCTAATTTTTACGCTACCCTTGATGGTGTTGCTGGCAATACTTGTGGCACTTGTGGCGCCTGGCGCTTTGTCTGTCGGCGGGCTGGTTGCAATAGCCTTGGTTCTGCTGGCGGTCGTCGTTTTTACCACCCCATGGGACAACTTTGCTGCCGCCTGTGGGATCTGGGGGTTTCCCGAGGGCCGGTATTTACTGAAAATCGGTTGGCTGCCGGTCGAGGAGTACGCATTTTTTATCATCCAGAGTGTCATCGTCATGCTCTTTTCTGCGTTGCTGGTAGTATGGTTGCCGGAGAAGACTTCGCTGCAAGTGGTCAACCTTGAAGATCCGGTGCTGCTGACAGCCTGTGGAGTTTTTGTTTTGGCCTGGCTCGTCTTCGGCATTTCCCTGCGCAAGCTGCCGCGGGTCATCCGTAGCACCCATTATGCCTGGCATTTGCTGTTCTGGTTTTTACCCCTGATTATTCTGCAATGGCTGGTTGCCTGGCCGATCCTTGCGCCCAGATGGGAGATCCTGGTGGTGGCAACAGTGGTCATCGGCGGCTACCTCAGCTGGGCCGACTGGATGGCAATCCAGCGTGGAATCTGGTTTTTTGACCATAGCCAGACCACTGGCCACAATATCGCTAAGGGCATGCCCTGGGAAGAGGCCGCCTTCTTTTTCCTCACCTCGTTGTTGGTTGCCCAGAGCTACCTGATGCTGGTGCCGGAAGTGTTACGCTGAAAGAAGAGCCCGCGAATGGTGCGAAAAATTTTGTGATAGCACTTTCAAGCTGACAGATGCCTGGGCGATTTCTTAAGCTGGCGGAGTAGAAAAAACGTAGCGACGAGGGTGGAAAAAGCTCGCCTGAGAACAGAAATTTGATACAATAGACGTGTTGCATGAGTCAGGAAAACAAAAGCCCGAAAAATCTGAAGGTCAGGCTGGGAACTCGCGAGGAACGCTTGAATCAGCCGCCGAGCACGCGCTTGGAAATGCTGGAACAAGTCCGCAACACGATGCCTCTCTCCGCGAGCGCCGAGAGGGAGTATCAGCGTCTGAAAAACGGCTCGGCGAGTGGGCTGAAGAAAATGGCAAGCTAGGCGGCAAGCTGCCCCGTGAGGATAACCGAGGCAGCGAGCACACGGTCGAACTAGACCCGGCAATAAATCGCGTCCTGAAGGCGACGCGTCCCGACAGCCACGAGGGCTTCGGCATCGCCTACGGCAACCACATGCAGGGTGCCAGCGCGGGTGAGTATCTGGACCGGCTCTCGCTGCAGAACGAGATTTTCAACGACGACATACGGCTCGAGCGCGTGGTGAAGGCGGGCGGGCGGCTGAGCGTGGTGACCAGCCAGCCCTACATCAAGGGGCGCGATGCCACGGAGCAGGAGATCGACGAGCTGATGGACGGTCTGGGCTTTCGCAAGCTCTATACAGGCATGTTCTACGACGAGGGCCGGGGAATCATCGCCTACGACCTCGTGCCTAAAAACGTGAAAATCGACGAGAATGGCGTAGCTCACCCAATCGACCCCGTGATCCAGCGAGTGACGAAGGCCTTCGCCGACGATCTCGAGAAGTACCCGATCCATGCCCCTGCGGCAGCTAGCCCGGAAAAATCACAAACTTCGTAGCGAGACGAAGCGTGGGGTGCTTGGGTACAAGGCGGGCGATGGATTTCGCTGTGAGCTGTATGAGTACATACTGTGAATAGCGAAATCCAAGCCCAACGCTGTAAACAAGCGCCTCACGCTTGTCGCAGTAGATGGCTTGTGATTTTTCCGGGTTAGAGCAGGCAGGGAGGGATGCTGGTGCCGGCAGCTTTGCGCTGCAAGAAGAGCCCGCGTATGGTGCGAGTAGGGATCGATCATTTGGTGTGCGACTTTGATCGTCTTTGATGAACTCTCAAGGTTTGGCGGACAGCGGGGATGCTGTCCCTTCCTTGGAAGTGGGATGGAGAGGGTCATCGCAATCGATCTTGAAGGCCTTGATGCTAAAGTTCAGGACAGGCGAAAGAGGTGAAGGTCGTTTTCCATCCCCGTAATTGATTACGATTACGAGAACGATTACGAGTAGGAACTGTGACTCGCTTAAATTAGTGCCATTCGACGCTATCCCTCGCGGGCTATTATTCCCTACGCTGACTGGAACTGGTTGATTACTTCCTGGACGGAGGATTTGGCGTCGCCGAAAAGCATGCGGGTATTGTCGCCGACGAACAGCGGGTTATCGACACCGGCGAAGCCGGAGGCCATCGAGCGCTTGAGCACGAAGACGGTTTTGGCTTGGTCAACATTGATGATCGGCATGCCATAGATCGGGCTGGATTCGATCTCGCGGGCGGCCGGGTTGACGACATCGTTGGCACCGATGACGATAGCGACATCGATGGTCGGCATGATCGGGTTGATGGCATCCATCTCGACCAATTGTTCATAGGGGACATCGGCTTCGGCCAGCAAGACATTCATGTGGCCGGGCATGCGGCCGGCGACCGGATGGATCGCGTAGCGTACCTCGCAGCCGTTGTCTTCGAGGATCTGGCCGAGCTCGCGCACGGCGTGCTGGGCCTGGGCAACTGCCATGCCATAGCCGGGGACGAAGACGACCGATTCGGCGGCCTCGAGGATGTAATAGGAATCTTCGGCAGTAATCGGCTTGGCTTCACCCTCAACCTTGGCGCCGCCGCCGGCAGTGCCGCCACCACTGCCAAAGCCGCTGAAGAGAACGTTGGCCAGCGAACGGTTCATCGCCTTGCACATGATGGTCGTCAGGATCAAGCCGCTGGCACCGACCAGGCAGCCGGCAACCACCAGCACGTTATTGAGGATGACAAACCCGGCGGCACAGGCAGCCAGTCCGGAGTAGCTGTTGAGCAGCGAGATAACCACCGGCATGTCAGCACCACCAATCGGGATCACGGCCATGATACCGAGCAGGAAAGCCAGCCCAATCAGGAGCAGGAATAGTAAGTAGTTGGCGCCCGGGTTCAGCGCATAAACAACCGCAGCAGCTACTATCACCAGCAGCAGCAGGGCATTTACCAGCCGCTGGCCGGTAAATAGGATCGGCTTGCCGGTGATCTTTTCGGATAGTTTGCCAAAGGCGACCAGTGAACCGGTGAAGGTCACACCGCCAATCAGAACGGCCAGGATGACGGCGACCGGCGTGAATCCCGGCTGGCCGGCGAAGTCAGGTGATTGATGGTATTCACCCCAGCCAACCAGCAGCGAGGCGAGTCCGCCGGAGCCGTTAAACAGCGCGACCATTTCCGGCATAGCAGTCATTTTTACGGTGCGTGAAGCAATCGCGCCGATGGCCGAGCCAATAACGACACCGAGAACGATCCATTCGTATGAGAGCCCGGCCTTCAAGAGCGTGGCAACCACGGCCAGTAGCATGCCCAGGGCGGAAATCAGGTTGCCTTTGCGGGCGGTGGCCTGCGAACTCAGCATCTTCAGGCCGAAGATGAAGAGGACGGCAGCGATTATGTAAGCAACGTTAATAAGTGCGGTAGGTATCATGCGAAATTAATCAGAGTTGAAGTAGCGGGCAGCACCCGATTCAGGAATCTTTCTTCTTAAACATGGCCAGCATGCGGTCAGTCACCATGTAACCGCCAATCACATTGATCATGGCGGTGGCTACTGCCAGCGTTCCGAGCACGATGGCCAGCGGGCGGTCGCCGCCGGTGCCGGCGGCATACAAGGCGCCGACGATCGTGATGCCGGAGATGGCATTTGATCCGGACATCAGCGGGGTGTGCAACTGGCTGGGAACTTTCGAGATCAGCTCGAAGCCAAGAAAAATGGCCAGAACGAAAACGAAGAACAGCAGGCCGATATCGGTTGCGCCGGATTTTTCTGCTGCTGTTGCCAAGGTGATGTATGGATAGTGCATTTTAAGAACTGGTTTTTATTTAGAATAGAATTCTTTGATTGTCTGGTTGACGACTTCACCGCCATGCGTAATCAGCGAGCCCTGGATGATTTCGTCGTCGAGATTTAATGGAAAAGTCGCGCTTTCCTTGTCCCAGAAATGCGAGACAAAATTATAAAGATTGTTTGAATACATTTGGCTGGCGTGGTTGGCAACACGCCCCGGCAAGTTACCCAGGCCGATAATTCTGACGCCATTGATAATTACCTCCTCGTTAACCCGCGACCCCTCGACATTACCGCCGCTTTCTACCGCCATATCCACGATCACACTACCCGGTTTCATACCCGAGACCATGTCGGCAGTCAGGATTTGTGGTGCCTTACGGCCAAAAAGTTGTGCGGTGGTAATCACGACATCAGCAGCGGCGCAATGCTTGACCATCGCTTCGCGTTGCTTGGCCAGTTGTTCCTCGGTCAGCGCCTTGGCGTACCCTTGGTCGGTTTGTCCCGTTTCACCCAGATCAACTTTGACAAACTTGGCCCCCAGTGAAGTGACCTGTTCTTCGACGACCGGGCGGGTATCGAAGGCCTCGACGCGGGCGCCGAGGCGGCGGGCTGTCGCAATGGCCTGCAATCCCGCTACCCCGGCACCGATAATGAAGACGCGGGCAGGGGAGAGCGTACCGGATGGGGTCATCATCATAGGGACGATGCGATCGAGGCGCTCCGCGGCCAGAATCATTGCAACATAACCACCGAGGTTTGCCTGCGAGCTGAGCGCGTCCATTTTCTGCGCGATAGTCGAGCGCGGGATCATTTCGATGCTGAAGGCACTGCACCCTGCTGAAGCCAATTTTTCAACTAAATCGCGCTCGTTAAACGGATCGAGGTAGCTGACATGCAGGCAGCCCTTTTTCATCGAGTCGACCTCATCGATCGGCGGCTTGAGCAGACGCAAAACCATATCGGCAGAGGCCAGAGTGCCTGAGCGGTCGTTAGTGACAGCGGCTCCTGCTTCGCTATAGAGGGAATCTGCGATTCCGAGGCTGCTACCGAGACCGGCTTCCACTACCACGGCAGCACCCAACTTAACCAGCTTAGCGGCATTTTCTGGCAGTAAGGCACGGCGCGGCTCGTCACTGCTTAGTTCATTAGGGAAAAATATCTGCATCGCGTTAAATTTCGAATATTGGAAAAATCGACAATCATCTATTGTAAAGCATATTGCAAGATGATACTCATATCTGGTGGTTGACCATGATGTATCAGTTACGACCCCTGCGGATCATGAGATTCGCAGTATCCTATTGCTCGACAATGATATCGAGCTGGTAGCCACCCTGCGGCAGCTGCTTGAGGAGAGGAATTTCGTTGTCACGACTGTCGATAATGGGGTCGATGGGCTGAAGGAGGTCGTTGATTTGGATTTTGATGTCATCATCTGCGATTTGATGATGCCGCAGATGCCCGGCGACATGTTTTATCTGGCCGTGCAACGCACCAAGCCGCATTTGTGCAAACGCTTCATTTTCATTACCGGGTTTGGGGGCAACCCACGGATCGAAAAGTTTCTTGAGAATGCTGAGGGAATCAGCCTAGAAAAACCGATCTCGATGGATGATTTGGTCAGTTCGATCGGCTATGTCATCAACAAGAGATAGCGTGCCAGCCGATTGTTGCGGTAGTCGGTGGCGTGTGGTAATTTTATTAATGGCAAACATTTATTTACGGGCGCTGACACTTTGCCTGACAATGGCGGCTTTGCTGCTGCTCCAGGGGTGTTACTCGACGCCGGTCAGCCGGATCGGTGACAACCTGGAAATTTTTGCCAGTTTGCCATTAGAGCACCAGTCATTGGTCAGGCAGGGGTTGATTTCTGAGGGTATGAGCATGGATGCAGTTTATCTGGCTTGGGGGTCCCCTGATCAATTTGCCGAGTCATTGGAAAAAGGGGTTAAGGATGTCAGTTGGCTGTACATCGGTTATCGCACGGAAGTTGTACCCGGCTATACCTGGGCGCCCTACCGTGGCCGCTATTGCGACTCCTACTACGGCTATCCGCGCTATTCTCCAAACTACATCAGCGTGCCCTATCTTTACCGCAAGGTCACTTTTCGTGACGGTCGTGTGGTAGCATATCAGGCACCGGTAAGAGGGCGTTGAATGCTGCCAACTAAGCGTCTCCAAAGTACATCTACACGTTTCTAGCAACAATGGCCTACGATTCATTTAGGGAATTTATTGACGCGCTCGATGCTGCCGATGAGTTGATCACTATTGACGAACCGGTAGCCACTGAGCTGGAGATAACTGAGTTGGCCGACCGGGAGATGAAAAAGCCGGATGGCGGTAAAGCGCTGCTTTTTACCAAACCATTGATCAACGGGCAGCCATCCAAATTTCCGGTTGCGATCAACACGATGGGATCCTACCGGCGGATGGCGATGGCATTGAAGTTAGACGACATCGACCAGCTGGCTGACCAGATGCAATTGATCCTCAAGGCGAAGCCGCCTACCAATTTGCGTCAGGCGTGGAATTTGGCGCGGCAGGGGATCGACCTGTTGCACGCCAAACCAAAAAAGGTTGCTACCGGCCGTTGTAAGGATGTGGTTATCCGTTTTGACGATGAAACTGCCACACCCGAATTTTCCTTGAACGACATTCCGGTGCTGCACTGCTGGCCGGATGACGGCGGGCGCTTTGTGACCCTGCCTAACGTCCACACCCAGGATCCGGACAATGGTGAGCGCAATCTTGGCATGTACCGGATGCAGATCTATGACGGCCAGACTACCGGCATGCATTGGCAGGTGCACAAAGTTGGTGCGCGTCATGGAAAACGCTACTATGAACGTGGCGAGCGCATGCCGGTGGCGGTGACGCTTGGTGGTGACCCGGCATTTACCTTTGCCGCCACGGCACCGTTGCCCGATGGGTTGGATGAAATTTTATTTGCCGGTTTTGCCCGCAAGAAGTCGGTCGAGTTGGTGAAGTGTGAAACTAATGACCTGGAAGTGCCTGCCAATAGCGACTTTGTTCTCGAAGGCTATGTAGTGCCCGGTGAGACTCGACCCGAGGGTCCATTCGGCGACCACACCGGATTTTACACTGCCGTTGACGATTACCCGGTATTTCACCTGACCGCTATAACCCATCGAGACGATGCCGTTTATCCGGCGACCATCGTTGGCCCGCCACCGATGGAGGACTTTTACATCGGCCATGCATCGGTCCGCGTTTTCCTGCCAATCTTCAAGATGAACTTCCCGGAGATCGTCGACCTGGCACTGCCGGCTGAAGGCGTTTTCCATAACCTGGTTTTTGTTTCGATAAAGAAGCAGTACCCGTATCAGGCGCATAAGATCATGCATGGCTTGTGGGGGATGGGGCAAATGATGTTCTCGAAGTACATTGTGGTAGTCGACGAGGACTGTGACGTCCATAATACCAGCGAAGTCCTGTTCCGAATGTGTGCCAATACCGATCCGCAACGTGACTCCGTCTTCATTACCAACCCGAGCGACTCGCTCGACCATGCGACTACCGAACCAAATTTTGGTTCCCACATGGGGATGGATGCCACCCGCAAACTCCCCGGTGAAGGCTTCCACCGAGATTGGCCACAATTGGCTAAAATGGACGAGCAGACCCGCCAGCGGATGCAGGAACTCGCAGCAAAGCTTGGGCTCTGAGCCAACTGCACAGAAGTGAGATTTAAGAAACCTGCTTAGAGATGGTATAAGCAGTTGGGGCTAATGCCCCGGTACTGAAATCTACCACACCTTCCACCACGGCTTATTCTCAAGCTTTTTCCAAGCTAAATCAGCCCGCCACGACTCGTCGCGATTCAAATATTTACGGAAAGCAGCCACAACCTCTTCCTTGGATACGTCTCTATCGACTTGGAAATGATGCTCGTCACTACCCTCGCGGTATTCCAGCGTATATGGATCATCGAACTCACCCGCAGCCTGCATATAGTTCTGATCATCCAAGCTTAGAATTATGTACTCGCCACGGCCCTTATCATCGCGGAATGCCTCTACCAATTCTGCTTCAGTAACATTTTGACTGCTGATCTGTTGTGCGGTTTCGAGTTGCATAAGCTACTTTTTCAAGATCGTAAATCACATACCCGCTCGATCACCATTTCTTTGTCGCTCATGTCCGTATGATACGGATGATACGAACCCTTCTCAAGCTGGAATTATACAATTAAAGGGCCAACGTCAGCGGTATGCCACAAACGATCCCGCGTATGCGGGAGAGTGCGTTGGTATAACCGCTTTGTTCGCGTTATACTTCAACGTATTCGGCAACCGATGATGGTTCTGGAGGGGTAACCCCGTCTTCTGAAAAACCTTCAAGGTGAAATGAGATTGCCTCTTTCATCAATCTTTCGGTCTCCTCGAGAGTCTCGCCGACAGCGACACATCCAGGTAGATCCGGAGCATAGGCTCCATAGCCTGTTTCACTTTTCTCAATGACAATGGCGTAACGCATATGATCTCCTATTTCCAACCAGCTTGCTTAAATATACTGCTTAATGTCCCTTTGGGAATATCCAATTTCGGGTGGCCTGCGACCGTCACTCTATGAGCAGGCTTATCGGGATGGTGAAACTGGCGATGACTTCCCTTCTGGCGGCTGAGAATCCAGCCTTCATCCGCCAACCTCTTAAGAACCTCTCTGACTTTCACACGGCAAGTTTTACAAGAGACGAGCCAAAATCAATATTGTTTCGCGTCGGAAGTGAGCAATCACCGGAACGCATAGCGTGTAGGTGATTAGCTCAACTGGCTTCTGCCTGAATTTGTTCTACAAGCCGGAAGCGAAGCCTCTGTAAGCGGTTCGCGGAGACCTGACCAAGCTCGCCCAGAATCACCGACTTGGGAAGCGTTGCAATCATCCCGAGACGGATCAACGAAGCAACCTTGAGACCGCTGCTGCCAAAGTCATCGTCATCCACAGTGATCACCTCGTCAAAACCCCGGCATTCATGCTTCAACTTCGAGCTCAGCGCACAAACAAGAAAATCGGAAAAGGGCGGCATTGTGGTCAGGATGATAGTCGGTCGTGCCTTTAGACGCCCGTCCGCCTGCTGGACCTGCGCCAAAACCACCGATCCCGGTTTCATCGCCTCAGGTCAGCCTCGCTGTACTCCACTTCGTCCTCGTCGTAAGCCGTCGCCAGACCACTCCCAGCCAAGCGTAAGAAGTCCTCGCGATCAGAGTCGGAATCCTCTAAAACCGTCACGATCAAACGGGCATTGGGAGGCAGATTCACTTTCTCGTCAAGCAGCACCTGCGCCCCGTCATAGTGAGCTGGAATACTTACCAATGGCATGAAATGATAATACCAGCGCTAACAGTTCGGTCAACCCAGAACCTGGCATCCCATACTTTGCAGAAAACGTGGTGCATCACTCGCCCGAAGGAGCTTTAGCGACTGAGGGTTGAGTGCATGCGCCTTGTTGTGCTTTATTATTCTGCCAGCAGGTCAGCTCGATCTCATCGGGGAATGCAGCTTCGACTTGAGCTACTACTGTAGTATCGATTCCCGGACACGCCTTATAAATGCTTGCTCGAAAGTCTTCCCAACCTTCATCGAAGTCTGTCATGCAGACGGACGATCCGTCGAACAAGACAAGGCGAAAACCAAAAGCATGGCACGAAAAGCAATCCCACATCACGGCTCGGATAGTAGCAATCGAATGCCACTTAATTGGTTGGTGAGACCAATGCCACATCCAGTGCCTCTTATGAACAACAATACCGTCGCCAGTGAACTCGATGCGCTGATTGTTTGCTTTCATATTTTTGCACAACGTCCGCGATCACCGACACCTGCCCGTGGCGCGATCCGTGCCGGGTGCGTAGCGACCAAGGCCGGGTAGAGCGGGCGGATTAACCGCCCGCTCCCCCACAGATCCGGACGAGCGCAATTAACGCATCCGGTTCCTCCGTAGAAAGGTTTTGCTGCATAGATGGAATGTACGATTCTCACCACCGGAAGCGGATAGTGGTCCTTCCAGAGACGGTCGAACTTCTCCCAGGTCATCGAGTTGCGCCGACGCGTCCGCCGCCCGAGCCATTTCCGCCACTGTTCTCTGACCGCTTCTCGGAACCGGTGCAGACTCCGGGCGTTTCCTGTCACGCCGTAGTAGCCATAATGTCCTTGCAGCTTCTTCGCCAACGTCGCCTGCTGGGCGGCCAGTGCCAGATGC